>CAXBRI010000001.1:0-24648 GCA_963978125.1 uncultured bacterium
GATCGCTCGGTGCAGGGCCCGGTCTGGGTGCAGCCCGGCCTCGCCGAGAACACCATCGGCCTGGCGCTGGGCTACGGCCGTCGCGAGACGGGCCGCGTGGGTCGCGGGAGCGGTTACGACGCGTACCCGTTGTTCCTCGACGGCAGCCGTCACCTGGCGACGGGCGCGAAGCTCACGGTGGCGCGCGGCAAGCAGCGCGTGGCGGTGACGCAGGAGCACGGCCTGATGGAGGGCCGCTTGACCGTCTCGCAGTTCGGTCAAGCGACTGAGCTCCTCGAGAGAATCTGAAAGTTCAGAGGGGCCGACAATTCCCGCGTCACGCAATTCCGAAACCTGAAACGAGATGAGGTCACGTTCACGTTCACGCTGACCGGCGTCACCACCCAATTCCGTCAGTCGTGACGCAATGTCATTGAGCCGACGACGAGCACGTGCCAACTCGTCCGTGTCCACGGAGCCTGATTCGTCAATCAATCTGAGAACTTCGTTCTTCTGGCGAAGTCGCAGCGAGTCGTGCTGCCCATGGATGACGATCAGATCGCGGCCCGTGCTCCTCAGAGCCTCGGCCGAAACCCCTACGCCGTCAATCGATCCCCGTAATCGACCCGCTGACGTCACCTCGCGAACGAGAGACCGTTCGACGCCGTCGGGCGTAGTGAAAACGGACGACACCCGCGTTTCGGTTGACAGGGCATGACGAGGGGCTGCGTCGTCTCCCAGACACAACTCGAGGGCACCCAGCAACAGCGTCTTACCGGCCCCCGTTTCGCCGGTTAGAACATTGAAACCGTCGCCGAATTCCAGTTGAGTGTCCGAAATCACGCCTAGATGGCGAGCACTAAGTTCGCACAGCTTGGCCTTAGGCATGACCCTCGCGGAGGCCTTTTCGAAGTCGATTCACGAGTTCTGATTGGCGCGTGGCAACTACCTTTACGGGCCGTGACGATTTCGAGATAACCACTGACTCGCCCGCGTCTAGCGAACCGATCGGTTGGCCATCGGCAAACACCATCGCCCCTCGCTCAACCGCCTCAAGTCGGATAACTCGACCATCCGACACCACAATGGTCCGGTCGATCGTGAAGTGAGGCGCCACGGGTGTGAGCAGCATCACGGGAATGCCGGCGTCGACGACCGGCCCACCCGCACTGAAGTTATGACCTGTGGACCCGGTCGGGGTGGCCACCATTACCCCGTCGGCGTTATAGGTGAGGTAAAGATCGGAATCGACGAAAGTGCGAACCCGGACCATGCGGCCGGGCTCCGAACTTCCCACGAGTACTTCGTTCAGGGCGAAACCCGCGTCCGAGGCTCCGGGCAGGGTGATTGCCAAAGCGAGGCGACTTTCAAACTGAGGGTTGGCCAACGCCAACTTCACCTGCTGAGTAATCTCTGAGGGCGGGACATCCAGGAGAAACCCGACGCGACCGAGTTCCACCCCGAGAACTCGGCAGTCGGCATCGTGAGCCAAACGTGCCGACCGCAGAAATGTTCCGTCGCCACCGAGTGACACAATCAGAGATTCGGGCGTCAGGCCTATGGGAGCAACACCGTCCAACACGTGGAATTCGGCATCAATACCCACCACACCGAGTTCCCCGAGGACCTCGTCGGCCAGGGCGATCGCATCCGAGCGACTGGCGAAAGCGGTGATAAGTACTGACGGCATCAAGTCTCCCTGGCGTCATGGTAGTGACCGATGCGACGCAATCTCGTTAAGACGATGTTGGTGTCGGAGACGGGACTTGAACCCACACGCCCTTACGGGCACTAGCCCCTCAAGCTAGCGCGTCTGCCTATTCCGCCACTCCGACGAGGCCTCACGAGTTTAGCCGTTCTACTGGGATGACACGATTGACCAGCTGGGTAGTTGGTCCAGGAAGGCTTCGACAGAGTCGCCCGTTATCACGGTCGCAACATCGTTCGACCACTCGGTAAGAGATGGCAGGGTGAACAGCGGCCGCACAAACCCCGATGCGAGGATGGAGCCGTCTAGTTGGGCCCAGTCAGCCTGGGCGGTCGCGGGATTGAGGTTGGACATGGCGCTGTTAAACATTGCGTTCCATTGGGCGGTTCGATATCCAGAGGGATACCCGTCTCGATAATTGGGGCCGACCCACGAGAGAGCGGCGTAGGGAACGGTGGCCTTCATTTGACGCTCAAATATCGCCGCATCAACTTCGCCCGAGGCCGCAGCGACCGCCGCCGCGTTGCCGCTGGCGTAATACACCAGCGACACCGAGGCTCCCAGCCGCCGCCACGAACGAGCAACAGCGCGGGCGGAGACATGGTCGACTCCCGTTGGCCCAACACCCAATTGAATGATGAGCGGACCGATCTGAGGCATATTCCATCGACCGTCGACCAATTGCCCACCAGCTGATTGAAGCATCTGCACCGCGCAAGTCAGGCAGTCCTGGCCAGCCGTCGGAACGGTCGGAACGGAAACTGTTGTTGTCGTCAAACTGGGAATTGACAGACCACCGCCGGGATAATTCGGTTGACCCTGCGTATACAGAGCGGATGTTGCGGTCGCCACAGACTGCGTCGTCAGAGACCACATTCGTGAAATCAATCCGAGTCGGTCGATAGACCAGCCAAGCGCTGATCGAACTGCAGAGATCCGCGTCACGGGTCGTGAGCTGTTGAAGACCAGTTCTTCCAAGACATTCGAGGGACCAATCTTTCCCAACATCATGGGATGAGACGCCAACAGCGAAATCTGAAGAGGATCAAGATGCTGGGAAAATGCTACGGCCGGTGACTCCCCCGACAGATCGACTCGACTTGATACGGTGACAACAACCCGACCGAATCGTCGCCCGTTGGGTTGCCAGCCCTCATCGCGTACGAGAACCCAACGCCTCTCGTTCGCGCTCACCAGACGGTAGGGGCCGAGAGAAGGGCGACTGAGGAGCGAGGCCCAACTGCACGAAAGGGAGGCCCCCCGCTGCTCCACGTCGCGAAAAAGTGTGGTCCAGTCGGAATAGGGCCGAGAGAACACGGCGGTCACTTTGTTGCCAGCCTCGAGCTCCATGGAACGAATCGCCCGGTAGCCGTTACTGGCGACCCCGGAATACCCACGAAGCAACTGCCACCACGCGACAAGGTCGGCCCCCACAAACGGCTGACCATCCGTCCATTTGGCACCGCGGGCCAATGTGTACTGAACGGTTTGCGGTGTTAAGGAGATCAACTCGGCAGAACTGATTGGGCCCTGTGCCCCCACCAAGAAGTCATTGGGGTTGGTTAGAAAAGCCGAAGGTCGAATTAGGTCGAATAAAGCTAACGAACTTGCCGACGACCTCGCGTCAAAAGACGGGCAACTTGTGAGCGGCCCCGGAAGTACGACCTGAATGGTGGAGTCCCTTGCCGTCTGCGTAGGCAAGGGCTTTGCTGATGCCGTCATCGGTATCGTCAAGCCGGCTAGGGCCAGCGCGACGCCCAACAGACGGGCGCTTACCGCCCGCACACCTACTGCAATCGGAGGTCGAGCGCCAGGGTTGCGAACGCGAATACGAGAGCCACGGCGATGGTGAGGCGGTCAAGATTGCGTTCCACCACCGTCGACCCCGAGGCCATCTGGTTAAAGGCCCCACCCATCATCGCCGAGATTCCACCGCCGCGACCCGAGTGAAGCAACACGAGGAAAATGAGGGCAATTACCGACACCGCCTCAATACCCACCACGATCCAAGTCAGCATTCAAATACCCCCGATTTAGCGCTTACGAGAATACCAGTCATCGCATAACCGGGCGATGCCGAGGAAACTTTCGGCCTTAAGGCTCGCGCCGCCCACAAGAAACCCGTCTACCCCTGCGGAAAGCAAGTCACTGGCGTTCTCAGCGGTCACCGATCCACCGTAAAGAACCCGACCGGATGCCACACCCAGCGACGTGAGCGTCGAGCGAATCGAACTCGTCATTCCCGATACGGCCGACGTATCGGCTGCTATCCCCGTACCGATGGCCCAAATTGGCTCATAGGCGACAACGACGCGATCTCGATCCTTTTCGGAAAGCCCTTCGAAGGCGGATTCGATTTGAGCCGCAACAAAACGGGTCTCATCCTCCGCTTCGCGCACTTCGAGCGACTCACCACAGCACAGAATCGGAATTAGGTCTGAACGAATCGCGGTCGCGGTCGTCGAAGCGACGTCATCATCGGTCATTCCATAGTTCTGACGACGCTCGCTATGGCCCACGATGACCGAAGTTACGGACAGACGTCGGAGCATGCGAGAACTGACCTCGCCGGTGTGGG
This sequence comes from uncultured bacterium, assembly GCA_963978125.1. GTDB lineage: Bacteria > Actinomycetota > Acidimicrobiia > Acidimicrobiales > RAAP-2 > RAAP-2. The sequence continues at coordinate 4,266 of CAXBRI010000001.1, forward strand.
CACCTGCATCGTGAGCATTCATGTGCTGTGCGGCGATCTGCACTGGAATCCTCTCCGACTCCACCACCGAACTAACCGAACGCAGATCCACGAAGGGTGGCGCGACAATCAGTTCGGTCGAGTTGAGAGGCTGGTTGCGCAGCATCACCCCCATTTGCTGTGTCAGGTGAATTGCCTCAACAAAATCGAGATTCATTTTCCAGTTGCCAACAACGAGTGCACCCATCATCAATTCCAAGGACTTTCTCTCAGGGCGCGCAATCCGGGGAGGTCCCCGAATTCGACCAATTCCAAAGACGCGCCGCCACCGGTTGACACAAAAGACACCTGATCCTCCAGGCCAAACATCTGAATCGCCGCCACCGAGTCACCCCCGCCGACGATTGAGTACGCGTCAGAACTCGCCACGGCTCGGGCAACCCGCTCGGTACCGGAGCGGAACCGAGGATCCTCGAAGACGCCCATCGGTCCATTCCACAGCAATGTTCCAGCTTGCGAAATCGACTGCGCAAACAGATCAGCCGTTGATGGGCCAATGTCGAGGCCTTGCCATCCATCGGGAACGTCATGCTCGAATCGTGTGGGCGCCACACCGCCATCGCCTGAGCCAAATGGCGTGCCGGTGGGGAGCGCCCATCCGTCTATGGGAATCAGCACCTTGCCGGTTTCCAGGAGAATTGCGCAGTCTTCAACGAAATTTGCGTCGAAAAGTGAGTCCCCAATTTTCCTGCCCAGGGCGACGGAGAATGTGTACGCCATGCCACCGCCCACAATCACTGTGTCCGCACGGTCGACCAGCGACTTTACGATTCCGAGCTTGTCCTTGACCTTTGCACCACCCACGATTGCGACCAGAGGGCGTTTGGGCGACTCGAGGGCGGTAGAGACGGCGTCGACTTCGCGGACGAGGTTTGGGCCAGCCGCGCTCGGAACCAGTGTCGGCGGAACCATGATGGACGCGTGAGCACGATGTGAGGCGCCAAAGGCTTCGTTGACGTAAAAGTCGTACCCGCGAACTAGTTCTGTACCGAAGCTGGGGTCATTCGATTCCTCGCCGGGATGGAAGCGGAGATTCTCTAGAAGTTCGACACCTTCGATTAACTCGTTCAGCCGACGACGAACCGGCTCAACTGAATAACGCTCGTCGGGGCGACCTGCCGGTCGGCCGAAATGGGTGCACACTGTCACCGAGGCGCCCGCGTTCTTTAATTCCCTTAGCAGCGGAAGAGCCGCACGAATCCTGAAATCGTCAGTGACTCGGCGACCAGCGTCCTCCCCCGACACCGGACAATTGAAATCAACTCGCACCAGAACCTTTGCTCCGTGGAGCGCGGTCCATCGCGAAATCGAAGGGAGAATCACGAACCGCGACCAATGTGGGACGCCAGGTCAACCAACCGGTTGGAATATCCCCACTCGTTGTCGTACCAACCGAAGATCTTGACCAGCGAGGAGTTGTCATCAATTCGTTGCACCATGGTCATTCCGGCATCAAACGTGCAGGACGCGGGACTGCCGACAATGTCTGACGAAACAATCGGGTCCTCGGTGTACACCAATACTCCGGCCAAAGAAGATTGGGCCGCTACGGCAAAGGCCTGGTTGATCTCTTCCACGGAGGTCGAACGCGTGATGGCAGTGAAGTCGGTGATGGACCCCGTAGGCACGGGCACCCGTAGCGACGTACCGTCAAGGCGACCCTTCATCGCCTCAAGAACCAAGCTCGTGGCTCGCGCGGCACCGGTTGATGACGGCACGATATTGATGGCTGCGGCGCGTGCTCGTCGCAGGTCCTTGTGTGGCAGGTCCAGCAAGTTCTGGTCGTTCGTGTACGCATGAATCGTCGTCATGAGCCCCGTGTTCACACCCACCAGTTCATCAAGGACCTTCACCATCGGAACGAAACAGTTCGTTGTACACGAGGCATTCGACACGACGAAGTGCTGAGCGGGATCGAATGTCGACTCGTTAACTCCCACCACAAATGTGGCGTCGACCTCAGTGGCGGGTGCCGAGATGATGACCCGCTGAGCGCCCGCGTCCAGGTGTTTGGCGGCGGCAGAACGAGAAGTGAAGATCCCAGTTGATTCAATCACCACATCAACGCCCATAGCGCCCCAAGGCAATGTCGCCGGGTCGCGTTCGGCCAACACCTTGATGGTGCGCTCCCCTACTAGGAGATTGCCATCCAGCACCGAGACTGCTTCGGCGAGAACTCCTTGCGTGGAGTCGTACTTGAGAAGATGGGCGTTGGTTTCGGGAGAGGTGAGATCGTTGACCGCTACGACCTCGATGGCGGGGTTCGTCAGCGAGGCACGGAGAAAACCCCGACCGATCCGGCCAAAACCGTTGATGGCTACACGAATGGACATACCTACCTACTTCCCGATTACAAATCCCTGGCTCTGTTGCCAAATGATTCTGCCACAGGGCGAAGGCAGTAACGGCTGTTCTACCGAGAGATGTCCCGGTGAAACACGGCATTGGCGACGCCCAACTTTCGTCGAATCTCTTCCGAGATTGCCACGCTGCGATGGCGACCGCCGGTGCACCCAATGGCAATCGAAAGGTAACTCTTGCCTTCTTTTTGAAATTCAGGAATTTGCCAACGCAGGAGGCTCGTTACGTCGTCCACGAATTTCTTAGCGGAATCTTGCTGCAGTACGTAGTCCGAGACCGCCGGGTCCAGGCCCGTCAAAGGCCTCAGATCTTCAATCCAATGTGGATTCGGAAGGAAGCGGCAATCAAAAACCAAATCGACGTCCCGGGGAATTCCGTTGGAGTACCCGAATGAAACAATGTTGATCCGCATTGCCTCGCTGCCACCGGAGTCGGTGAAAGTCTCGACAATTCGGCTTCGGAGTTGGTTCGTATTCAGCGAACCGGTGTCGATTACCAAATCAGCCGCGTCATGGATGGATTGGAGGAGAGATCGCTCGCCCGAAATCGAATCGGCGAGCGTGGGTGCAGGGTAAGGATGGCGCCTCCTATTCCCCTCGAAGCGCCGAATCAGAACCTCGTCAGGGGCATCGAGAAAAAGAACTTTGACTCGGTCGTGCATTGACTGGAGCTCTCGCTCGACCGCCAGGAGAGCGTCGGGTTGCACCCTCCCCGAACGACCCACTACAAAAGCCACTCCGGCGTAGTCAAGCGAACCAGCGGCCGCCAGTTCCCCCACCCTCGTAATGAGTTCGAGGGGCATGTTGTCAATCACAAACCAGCCCAGGTCTTCCAAGGCGGCCGACACCGTGGAGCGACCTGCCCCGGACATCCCCGTGACCAACAGAACCTCAGTCATCCCTGTTCGACTCCTTGGCCGGAAGAGGCATCAAAGGCCCCCTCAAATGATGGTAGAGCCTCTCGGCAACCGCCGTGGGAAGCCAACTGAGCGATTCGAGGTCGCTGAGGCTCGCTCGACGCAACTCCTCCAAAGACCCAAAATGAGCCATGAGACGTTCTCGTCGAGAGGCCCCCAGCCCCGATACGCCTTCTAGGGAACTCGCCACCATCGCCTTTCCCCGTTTTGAACGGTGAAAAGTAATCGCGAATCGGTGAGCTTCGTCCCGAAGACGTTGCAGGAGATACAGACCTTCAGATCCACGGTCGAGCGATATCGGAACTGATTTTCCGGGAACGAAAATGAGTTCTTCCCTCTTCGCGAGCGCCACGAGGCGTACGTCGGATACCCCCACTTCCTTTGCCGCTGCTTCGGCCGCGTGCAACTGAGGAAGCCCGCCGTCAATCACTATCAAATCTGGCCGACGAAAGGAGGTGGCGCCATCCACATCGTTCCACCGACTCAGCCGTCTCCGAAGCACCTCGCGCATTGCTGCCACATCGTCGTTACCAAGACTTTCACGGACGTTGAAGTGACGATATTGAGATTTCTCCGGTTGCCCGTCTTCGAATACGACCATCGAACCGACATAGTTGGTCCCCTGGAGGTGGCTCATGTCAAAACACTCAATCCGATACGGCGGCTCCTCCAAGTGAAGGGCGTCGGCAATTTCACGAAGTGCGCGTGAACGGACATTGTGATCGGATTGACGACGAAGTGAATCCCTCTCCAGGACGGCCCGCGCATCACTTTGAGCCAATTCGGTTACTCGTCTCCACTTACCACGCTGAGCCACCAGGACTGTCGTCTTCGCACCACGCCGACGTGACAAGAAATCGCGTATCAGCGAATCATCCTTCGTGCCGCGCGAAAGTGAGACGGTTGGGGGAACCGATGCTCCCTCAGGGTACGTTTCCGCCAGAACGGCCTCGAGGATTGCCCCCGGCCCCTCACTGGCAACGTGGTCGATGTGATGAACCGAACGACCGACGATCCGTCCGTGTCGAATCTTGAAACGAACCGCTGCGGCGCGACTACCGTCGGCCTCAACGGCAATCACGTCGGCTTCCGAATGGTCATCTAGAACGATTGTCTGAGAACTGGCAGCGCGCTCCAAGGCATCAAGCGAATCACGAAGCCGAGCAGCTGCTTCGTAGTGGCGCCGTGACGATGCTTCGCGCATCTGTCGACCCAGAAGGTTTCGCAACTCATCAACATCACCGTCAAGGAAACGCTCCCACGACTCGATGTTTTTCCGGTAATCGGTTTCGCTCACGAGGTCGACGCATGGCCCAGGACACTTTCCGATGTCGAACAAGAGGCAGGGACGTCCGATGCGTTGTTGGTACTGATATTTGTGACGAGTGCAGGATCTGACTGGAAACGCCTGTAGCAACTCATCGATACACGTGCGTAGAGCTCGCACATCGACAAACGGTCCGAAATACTTCACGCCCCTGATATGACGCGATCTCGTTATGAGGGGCATGGGAAACGCTTCCCTCTTATCAATTGCGACGTATGGAAAACTCTTGTCATCCTTCAGGCGGATATTGAAGCGAGGCTGATTGGCCTTGATGAGCTCGTTTTCGAGGATGAGAGCATCAATCTCCGTCGGCACCACAATCCACTCGACGTTGGTGGCCTCCAACATCAAATTCTGCGTCTTGGCGTCGAGATTCGATTGGTTCTGAAAATAGGAACCGAGCCGGTTCGCCAGAGACTTGGCTTTACCGACGTAAATCACGGTACCGAGACCATTACGAAACAAGTAGCAACCAGGCTGTTTGGGAATGCCCGCGGGTTTCGTGAACATCTCAGCGACCAGAGAGAACATCTCTCAGAACTGCACCGGTCGCCGTCTTCATTTTCGCGACCTGCTCCGGAGTCCCCGCCGCAACGACCAGTCCCCCGCGTCGGCCACCTTCGGGCCCCATGTCAATAACCCAGTCGGCGGTCTTGATGACGTCGAGGTTGTGCTCAATCACCAGGACAGTGTTGCCCGAATCAACGAGCCGGTGGAGTACGTGCAGGAGCCGGTTCACGTCTTCAAAATGAAGACCCGTCGTCGGCTCGTCAAGCACGTAAAACGTGTGCCCGGTGGGTCTGCGAGCAAGCTCGGTGGCCAACTTGACCCTCTGCGCCTCCCCACCTGAGAGCGTGGGTGCCGGTTGCCCAAGACGGACATAACCAAGGCCGACGTCGGCGAGACTCTGAATATGGCGGAGGATTGCCGGCTGGCGCTCGAAGAACTGAAGGGCCTCGTCGACCGGCATATTGAGGACGTCGCTGATTGACTTTCCCCGGTACTTGATTTCCAATGTCTCGCGGTTGTACCGAGCGCCGTCGCAGTCCTCGCAGTTGACATAGACATCGGGGAGGAAGTGCATCTCGATCCGGATTGTTCCGTCACCGGCGCAGGTTTCGCAACGGCCACCTTTCACATTGAATGAGAAGCGACCCTGCTGGTACCCCCGCGCTTTTGCTTCGGGGGTTTCCGCAAACAATTTCCTGATCTTGTCGAAGACCCCGGTGTACGTCGCCGGATTAGATCGGGGCGTCCGTCCAATCGGTTGCTGATCAACCGCCACAACTTTGTCGACTTCACTGATGCCCTTAATGGTGTCGTGTTCCAGGACCTGTACCTTGGCTCGATTGATTTCTCGCTCGAGAGAGGCCAGAAGTATTCCGTTGATCAAGGTGGACTTACCCGATCCGCTCACCCCGGTAACAGCGACGAAAACACCGAGTGGGAAATCAACATCGATACCCCGCAGATTGTTGGCTCGCGCGCCCTTCACGGTCACGACCGGTCCGTCGACCACCCTCCGCTTCGTTGGAACTTCAATACTCCGCGCACCCGATAGGTACTGACCGGTGATGGATTCCTTGTTTCGTAACAGGGTTTCGTAGGAACCCGCGTGTACGACTACCCCGCCGTACTCCCCCGCCCCCGGACCGATGTCGACAATGAAGTCGGCCGACTTAATCGTCTCTTCGTCGTGTTCAACCACCACTACAGAGTTCCCAAGATCACGTAGTTTCTCAAGGGTCGAAATCAAGCGCTGGTTGTCACGCTGGTGAAGTCCGATGGATGGCTCGTCGAGCACATAGAGCACGCCCACGAGATAGCTTCCAATTTGGCTCGCCAAACGGATTCGTTGAGCCTCACCGCCGCTCAAAGTGGCAGACGCGCGACTCAGAGTTAAGTAGTCGAGACCAACGTCCAGCAAAAATGTCAATCGAACCAGAACTTCTTTCACCACTTGCCGGGCGATTGACTGTTCGCGTTTCGAGAGTTTCAAGTCCTTGAAGAACGACACCGCTTCGTCAATGCTCAAATTGTTGATGTCGGCGATGCTGTGCCCGTGAATGGTCACGGCTAGCACCTCAGGCTTAAGACGACGTCCCTGGCACGCCGTACATTCAACTTCACGCATGTACTGCTCGGCCTGCTCGCGGGTCCAATCGCCCTCGGCTTCGTTGCGCTTACGTTCCAGCCAGTCAACAATCCCGTTATAGGTGGATTCGTAGGTCTTAACCTTCCCGTATCGATTCCGGTACTTGACGGGCACCGACTTGTTCTTCACGCCGTATAGGACGAGATCACGATCTTTTTGCTTCAGCTTCTTCCACGGCGTGTCAACATCAAATTCACCAAGGTCGGCGATTCCATGAATTAGACGTGCAAAGTATTTAAAGCGGATTCCGGACCACGGCGCGAGGGCGCCCTCTGAGAGGGAGAGCGAGTCATCGGGAACGACCAACTCAGGGTCAACTTCGAATCGTGTGCCCAGCCCCGAACAGACAGAGCAGGCCCCGTAGGGCGAGTTAAATGAAAAATCCCGAGGAACGAGTTCCGTAAATGAAATTCCGCACGACGTGCAGGCCATCTTCTCGGAATACCTCTCACTGCGATCATCGTCAACGAAGTGAATAGTCACGTTGCCCTTCGTGATCTTTAATGCCGCTTCCACCGACTCGGTCAGGCGCTGGCGAAACGAGGGCTTGACCGAGAGTCGGTCCAGCACCACATCGATCGTGTGCTTCTCGTATCGAGCGAGAGAAATGTCGGCACGATCGGCGAGTTCGTGCACCTGCCCGTCAACCCGGACCCTTGAATAGCCCTCTGCTGCAAGTTCGTTCAGTAAGGTCGAATACTCACCCTTGCGTCCGTCCACCACCGTGGCGAGCACCAGGAACTTCGCCCCCTCCGGTTCTGCCAGGACCAGGTCAACGATGTTCTGGGGCGTCTGGCGCGAGACCGCGCGACCACACTTATGACAGTGAGGCACGCCGATTCGTGCAAACAGGAGCCTCAGATAGTCGTGAATCTCGGTGATTGTTCCCACCGTAGAGCGTGGGTTTCTCGAGGCCGTCTTTTGGTCAATCGAAATGGCTGGTGACAGCCCTTCGATGAAATCGACGTCGGGCTTGTCCATCTGACCGAGGAACTGCCGGGCGTACGCTGACAGGCTCTCGACGTAGCGACGCTGACCCTCGGCATAAATCGTGTCAAAGGCCAATGACGACTTTCCGGATCCCGACAACCCCGTGAAAACGACCAACTTGTCTCTCGGGATTTCAACCGACAGGTCCTTCAGGTTATGAACCCGTGCGCCTTGGACCCTAATGACGGACGACATAAGCCCTGAATCTAACGGTTTGAGGGAAGGGGGCTTCAGTCATCAGCGCCAATCGATTGACGCGTGAGTTCGTGCATGAGGTCGCGGAGCGCTGCCGCTTCTTCGAAACGAAGTTCTTCGGCGGCGCGGAGCATTTCCTCCTCCAGACGCGCCACTTCAAGCGAGACGTCATCGGGCGTCGGGCTATCAAGCGAAGACGGCGACTTCGCTCCCGAGGTGTGCGCGGTGGCCGGCGCCGAACGAAGCCGGCCAAGTATGTCGGAGACATTCTTGCTGACACTCTTTGGCTCGATTCCATGTTCACGGTTGTGGGCAATCTGGGCCAACCGACGACGCTCGGTCGTTCCAATCGCCGCCCTCATGGAATCAGTGAACTGGTCGGCGTACAGAACGGCCACCCCGTTCGCGTTTCGCGCCGCTCGGCCAATTGTTTGAATCAGGGCGCTTCGGGATCGAAGGAAACCCTCTTTGTCCGCATCCAAAATCGCGACGAGCGAAACTTCTGGTAAGTCCAGGCCTTCTCTAAGAAGGTTAATACCTACCAGAATGTCGAATTCGCCCAAGCGCAAGGAACGGAGTATCTCAATACGTTGAATCGTGTCAATGTCACTGTGCAGATACTGAACGCGATATCCCTGCTTCGTTAGAAATGCGGTTAGATCTTCGGCCATCTTCTTTGTCAACGTGGTGACAAGGACCCGTTCATTGCGATGGATAACCGCATCGATTCGCGTTCGCAGATCGTCAATTTGATTCTTAGTGGGAATAACCAGTACTTCAGGATCCAACAGACCTGTTGGTCGAATGACCTGCTCAACGACTTGATCACTGACCTCCATCTCAAACGGACCGGGGGTGGCAGATACGAACACTGTCTGAGGAACAAGTTCAACGAATTCATCGAAATTCAATGGCCGATTATCGAGGGCACTGGGAAGCCGGAATCCGTGTTCGACCAGAGTGTCCTTACGCGACCGGTCCCCCGCGTACTGGCCGCGAATCTGCGGAACAGCGACGTGCGACTCGTCAATCACAACAAGAAAGTCAGCGGGAAAGTAATCCAACAAGGTGAATGGCCTTTCACCGGCGGACCGACCGTCAAGGTGACGCGAGTAGTTCTCAATGCCCGAACATACGCCGGTCTGTTCGAGCATTTCCAAATCGTGCTCAGTACGAGATCGCAGGCGTTGCGCTTCGAGAAGTTTGCCCTCGGCCTGAAACCGTGCCAGCTGAGACTGCAGTTCTTCTTCGATAGACCGAATAGCTCGGTGCAAAGTTTCATTACTCGTTGCGTAGTGGCTAGCGGCAAAGAGGGTGACCTCGGATACACCGCCGAGATCCTCCATGGTGATGGGATTAAAGAAGGAGATGGCCTCAATTTCGTCTCCGAACAACGACAGCCGAATCGCCTCGGACGAGTACGCCGGCTGGATTTCGAGGGTGTCACCCCGTACGCGGAAGTTTCCACGTTCTACAACCATGTCGTTGCGTAGGTACTGCATCTCGACGAGCCGTCGCAGAAGATCGCGTTGTTCAATGCTCTTCCCGACCTCGAGCACAAGCATCCGGTCCCTATATTCCAAAGGACTGCCCAAGCCGTAGATGCACGAGACCGACGCAACCACCACGGTGTCGCGACGTGTCAACAGAGCGGATGTTGCGGCGTGTCGGAGACGGTCAATCTCCTCGTTTATTGAACTGTCCTTCTCGATGAAGGTGTCCGTTCGAGGGATGTAGGCCTCGGGTTGGTAGTAGTCGTAGTACGACACGAAGAACTCGACGCGGTTGGAAGGGAGCATCTCCTTGAGCTCAGATGCCAACTGAGCCGCAAGAGACTTATTTGGTTCCAGAATCAGTGTTGGCCGTTGGACTCGCTCGATGAGCCACGCAATGGTTGCGGTTTTGCCCGACCCCGTAATGCCCTCGAGGACTTGATACCGAAGACCATTCTCAACACCAGCGGCCAGTGCCGAGATGGCGGCCGGTTGGTCACCAGCCGGGCTGAACGGCGACTCAACCTCAAATTCAGTCATTAAGTAAACCCGACTCCCTACACACACGCTCGATTTCTCGGTACAGGTTTGATTCGTCGCTGTTGTTTGAAATCATCCTGTCCGCGAGATTTCGACGGGTCTCGTTACTCGGTTGGTTGGAAAGTCGGGCACGAGCCTGTTCGGGCGTAAAACTCCTAAAGCGGACAAGACGCTGAATGGCGATCTCCGGTGATGTCTCAACAACCCAGATCTCGTCCAGATTGAAAATTTGACGATGCTCGGCTCTAATCAGAGGAAGTGCCACAAACATGCACGGGAACGACGACCTGTCGAGTGCGGCAGCAATCGCTAGACCAATTGCTGGATGGGTAATGGCGTTGAGCCGACGTAATGCCGTCTTGTCATGAAACGCTAGTTCGGCAACGAACTCGCGGTTCATGGAGCCATCCGAATTCAGAATTGCCCCCCCAAAGGCGTCCACCAGGGTCGCCAGAGCCTTGGTGCCCGGCTCGACAACCTCGCGAGCCACGTCGTCGGCATCAACGACTCCGAAGCCCAACGCCTTGAGTTTCTCGGACGCCGTGGATTTGCCGCTTCCGATACCCCCCGCAAGTCCGATTCGCTTCACAAAGTAAGGGTATCCACAGGGTGATTGTCCCGATTCGACCGTCCAATTTGGCTAATGTTCGCTAAGTCCGGTCGAACAAAGTTCTGGGAGGTAACCGGTGGGGAAATATCTGTTGCGAAGGCTTGTGGCGCTCATCGCCATAGTTTTCGTCGTCAGTTTCGGCGCCTCAATGCTGATTCACCTACTGCCCGGAAGCCCTGCAGCCGCGGTTCTGGGCCTCGGATACAACCAGCAGACGGCAGCTGCATTCAATCACCAGTTTGGATTGGACCGCCCCCTCTGGGAGCAGTACTTCGTCTGGATTAACAACATCCTTCACGGGCATTTGGGCATCTCGTTTACTTCGCACGTCGCGGTGTGGAACACCATCAAGTCAGCCTTGCCTATCGACCTCGAATTAATCGTTATTAGCCAGGTTTTGGCCGTGGCACTTGCCGTTCCGCTGGCCATGAAGGCCGCTCGCCGCCCTGACAGTCTGATCGACCGGGTCCTGAGCGCCTCGTCATTTGGCATGCTGAGCATCCCCCCGTTTGTTCTCATCCTGTTGCTAGTCCTCTTAGTGGCGATCAAATGGGGAGTCCCGCACACCGGGCCCGGTGCGTTCGTTTTTATTAACGAAAACTTTGTCGTCAACGTCACCAGCCTCGCCTTACCGTCAATCGTTCTGGCATTAACGAGTTTTGTGTCGTACTTCCGTGTTCTTCGTGCCGACCTGATTGCAACACTGCAGGAAGAATTCATCACCATGGCTCGCTCGAAGGGTCTCAAGCAGAGCCGAATTTTCTGGCGTCACGCATTCCGACCCTCTTCTGTGGCTCTCCTGGGAGCCATGGGTGTCCAAATTGGTGGACTTCTGGCGGGTGGGTTTGTCATTGAATCCCTGATGGCGATCCCTGGAATCGGGTTTCAGTTGGTTTCGGCCATCACTCAGAGTGACTACGTACTCGTCCAAGCCATCGTTCTCATAGTTTCCGTTTTCGTGGTCCTCATCAACTTCCTCTTCGACTTCATCATCACCCTTATCGATCCAAGGATTTCCCGTGACTGACATCAAAAATATTGAAACCGACGTCGAACCGGTCGCACCAAAGAAGCCCGCTGGAGCTCTTTTTTGGATCAGCGTAGGCTTCCTCGCCGTACTTGTATTGGCCGCAATTTTTGCGAAGTACATCGGCCTCAAGGACCCGCTCTACCAGGATTACAACACTGTAGGAGCGGGGCCGTCGGCTGCTCACTGGTTTGGGACCGATGACTTGGGTCGTGACATCTTCAGTCGAGTCATTTATGGGTCGCGTGTGTCACTAGTCGTTTCATCCCTCTCAATGGCCATTGGATTCGGCCTGGGTACACCGTTGGCCATGCTGGCCGCCTACCGTCGCGGCCGGTTCGACGCGGTTCTCACTGCTTTGATGTACTCAATCCTCGCTTTTCCGGCCATTATCGCCAACATCGCCATTCTCTCTTTCTGGACGCCAAGGTCCCTGACCAAAGTGATTATCGTCGTGGGCCTGGCGTCAACGCCTCTGATTTACCGAGTCGTCCGTACTGCGACTCTCGCCATCGGAACTAAGGAATACGTGATGGCGGCGAAGGTCCAGGGTGCGAGTGACAGTCGCATCATGTTCCGCGAGTTGCTACCCAATGTCTTCCCCATTGTCCTCTCTTTCCTCATCATCGGCATTGCTTCGGTAGTCGTCCTTGAGGGCTCACTTGCCTTCCTGGGCCTGTCGGTTTTGCCACCCACCCCATCGTGGGGCAACATGATCAACGAAGGCCGGAACAGTCTTCAGCAGAGCCCTTCATTGGTGCTCTTCCCGTCAATGATGATGTGTCTGTTCCTTCTCAGCATCAACTTTGTCGGCGAGCGGCTTCGTAGCCGCCTTGATGTCTCGGAGGTCAAGCTATGAACAACCCATTGCTGAACGTTCAAGACTTGCGCACAGTCTTCAAGACCGCGGCGGGCGACCTACCCGCCGTCGGTGGCGTGTCCTTTGAACTCAATGAAAATGAGAGCCTGGGAATCGTCGGTGAATCGGGATCGGGCAAGACCGTGCTGGCCCGATCCATTATGGGCATCCAACCCCGAGTTAATACGACCGTTTCAGGCTCAGTTTTGCTCAACGACCACCAAATGGTGGGAGCTACCGATGATGAAAAGCGACACATCTGGGGTACCGACGTTTCGATGATTTTTCAGGACCCGATGACCTCTCTCAACCCTGTGATTCGCATCGGAAAACAGATCGACGAGGTCCTCGTCCATCGTCTCGGCATGTCGAAGGACGAAGCTAAGAAGCGCTCGATCGAGCTCCTGAGTCAGGTGGGGATCACCTCCCCAGAATTGCGCTACAGCGTCTATCCTCACGAGCTTTCCGGGGGTATGCGCCAGCGCGTCGTCATCGCCATCGCGCTGGCCGGTTCTCCGCGATTACTCCTCGCCGACGAGCCGACAACCGGACTCGACGTGACGATTCAGGCACAGATCCTCAACCTCATTGATGCCAAGCGCGCCGAGATGAATATGTCGGTGATTTACATCACACACGACCTAGGTGTGGTTGCAACCAGAACCCAGAAGATCATCGTGATGTACGGGGGTCGAATTGTCGAAATGGGCTCCACTCGCGACATATTCAACCGGACTCGGATGCCGTACACCCGAGCCCTACTGAACAGTTCACCGAAAATTTCGAATCCGTCCCACACTCGTCTTCAGGCAATCCCGGGGCGCCCACCGAACTTGGTGAAAGCTTCAGCGGGCTGCGCCTTCGCGCCACGCTGTGCGTATGCGACCGATCAATGCCGTACCGAACGACCCGAATTGCGTCCTTCGGATGAACCTGGCCACAGTTTTGCCTGCTGGAACCCGTTGTCCCTGACGAAGAGTGAGAAATAATGCCTGAACAACAGCCGCTTCTTGAAGTTAGAGACCTGACGGTCAACTTTGGCTCACGTCGACATGTCGTGAGTGCCGTCGCTGGGGTTAGTTTCGACATCTACGAGGGAGAAACACTCGGACTCGTCGGTGAGTCCGGTTGTGGAAAATCCACGACCGGCAAGGCCCTCATGGGTATCGTGCCGCCGACCTCGGGAACCATCAGACTTGGAGAAATCGACGTCACCAAGCAAAAGGGTCGCGACCTCCGGCGCACCCGGACCAAAATGCAGATGATCTTCCAGGATCCCATTAGTTCTCTCAATCCTCGCCGCAAGGTTAAGGACATCGTGGCCGAGCCTCTGGACTGCTGGAAGTCCGCTACCGGCGAGGAACGCGAGAAGATTGTTGTCGACCTCCTTAACCACGTGGGCATCGATCCCTCCGTGTATGGGAATCGTTACCCACGGACTTTCTCCGGTGGTCAATGTCAGCGCATCTCGATTGCACGTTCGCTCGCCATGCGTCCCCAGTTGCTTATTTGTGACGAAATGGTGTCCGCACTTGACGTGTCCGTTCAGGCACAGATTTTGAACCTGCTAGAGGATCTCAAGGCAGAGTACGGACTTACCCTGCTCTTCATCGCCCACGATCTCGCGGTTGTTAAGAACATCTCGGACCGAGTCGCAGTGATGTACCTTGGCAAGCTCTGCGAGATTGGCCCCTCGGATGTTCTTTACAGCGAACCGGCCCACCCGTACACCAAGTTCCTTCTTAGTGCGGCCTTGGAGGCTGACCCCGATTCCGACCCGCACCGGGAAACCCTCGAAGGTGAACCGCCAAGCCCTCTCAATCCGCCTTCGGGATGCCGCTTCCGCACGCGTTGCCCCAACGCCACCGACCTGTGTGCGTCAGAAGAACCTCAGATGACCACGATTGGGTCTGGCCACCAAGTGGCGTGCCACCACCCGCTGACAATCGGCCGCAAGTAAGCAAAAGCCCCGTTGGTGCTGGGAACAACCAGCGCCAACGGGGCTTTTGAATTTGTGGACTACTCGGAGTCAGCAGGTTTTGCGCTCTGCTCCGTGGCGTATTCCGCCCAAGCGGCCTGCGCCTCCGATTCGGGCGTGAACTCGCCGTACTCGAGACCACCGATGTAGTTGCCTTCGGCGTCATAGGCGTGGGAACCAAAGGCTTCACGGTACTCGGCGGACACTTCCCCACCTTCGGCCGCTTGCTTAATTGACAGGCTGATCCGACGACGAGCCGGCTCGAGTTCGATGATCTTGACCCAGAGTTCCTCACCAGCCGACACGACCTGTTCCGGGGCCTCCACGTGATGAGCGGCCATTTCCGAGATGTGCACGAGGCCTTCGATGCCCTCTCCGACCTGCACGAACGCTCCGAAGGGTACAAGTTTGGTCACGCGACCATAAACCAGTTGGTCAACGGCGTGGCCCTCGCCGAAAACCTGCCAGGGGTCGGATTGGGTGTTCTTGAGCGAAAGGCTGATGCGTTCCTTTGACATGTCCACGTCTAGGACTTCCACCTCGACTTCATCGCCTACGGCAACGACTTCCGAGGGGTGCTCGATGTGCTTCCAACTCAACTCGGACACGTGGATGAGGCCATCCATGCCACCCAAGTCCACGAAGGCACCGAAATTCACCACCGACGAAATGACACCGCGGCGACGCTCACCCTTCTTCAGGTTGATCAGGAAGTCACCACGCTGTTCCTTCTGAGTCTCTTCGAGCCAGGCGCGGCGCGACAGGACCACGTTGTTGCGATTGCGGTCGAGTTCGATGATCTTGGCTTCGACGGTCTTGCCAATGTAAGGCTGCAACTCACGAACGCGGCGCAACTCGACGAGCGAAGCGGGCAAAAAGCCGCGGAGGCCGATGTCGACGATGAGGCCACCCTTGACCACTTCGATAACAACACCCTTAACCATCTCATCGCGGTTCTTGATGTCTTCGATATTTGCCCAAGCCTTCTCGTACTGAGCACGCTTCTTAGATAGGACGAGGCGGCCCTCCTTGTCCTCCTTCTGGAGAACGAGGCATTCGAGACGCTCGCCGAGCGACACGATCTCTTCGGGCTTCACGTCATTGCGAATCGACAGTTCGCGCGCGGGAATGACGCCCTCGGACTTGAATCCGATGTCCAACAGAACTTCGTCATGGTCAATCTTGACAACCGTGCCGGTCACCAAATCGCCGTCGTCGAATTCCAGGACGCTGCCACCGACCAATGTGGTGAGGTCAGTCCCCACCAGGTTGTCTTCGGTGACGACTCGCGGAACGTAATTTCCATCTGAGTCGAAGGTGCCCATGGGCTGGGCGGAAAGGAGGCCGTTGGCTTCCGTCATGAGTACATCTCTTAACGACCGAACTGGGGTCTGACTAGGCGATAATGCTGAGTTTCCAGTTCAAACTCAGGTTGGCAATCCTATCAGACCCTCAGGACTTGGCTTCGGCCCAGTTCTCTCCCCAGTGCAGGCTGACTTCGAGCGGTACCGAGAGCGCCGCCGCACCGGTCAGTGCCTCCAAGACCAATGACTCGACGACGGAGGACTCACTGGGTGGCGCCTCCACGAGAACTTCATCATGAACCTGCAGCACCAGTCGAGCCTCGAGACCGTGAGTGGCCAGGCTGTGGTCAAGACGAACGAGAGCGGATTTGAAGATGTCCGCAGCAAGACCCTGAATTCCGGCGTTCATGGCTTGACGTTCGGCCGCGGCGCGCTGGGGCCCCGTGGCGGTCGCCAGGTCCGGGAAGGGGCGGATTCGCCCGAACTCCGTTCGCGAATAGCCCCTTTGGCGGATTTCTTTCACTGTGTCGTCCATATAGGCACGAAGGCTTGGGAAGCCCGAGAAATACTTGTCCATGATGGATTTGGCTTGACCGACGTCAATGCCCAGGCGCTGACCAAGCCCGAAGGCCTCCATGCCATATGCGAGGCCGTAGGAGACGGCTTTGGCCGTCTCGCGCTGCTCGTGTGACACGTCATCGGGTTCGATCCCGAAGACCGTGGCGGCAATCGCGCGGTGAACGTCAGTGCCAGACTCGAAGGCGGCCAGCAAGCCCTTGTCCTGGCTGAGGTGGGCCAGAATTCGTAGTTCAATCTGGTTGTAGTCAGCCACCGCGAGCTTCCAGCCCGGGCGTGGGCCGAACGCGTACCGCAGCCGCCTGCCTTCCAGCGAGCGCACCGGAATGTTGTGCAGATTGGGGTTCTCCGACGATAGGCGCCCTGTGCGAGCAGTGGTTTGAGAGAAAGTCGCGTGTATTCGCCCGTCCGAC
Source organism: uncultured bacterium (assembly GCA_963978125.1). Classification (GTDB taxonomy): domain Bacteria; phylum Actinomycetota; class Acidimicrobiia; order Acidimicrobiales; family RAAP-2; genus RAAP-2. The sequence goes on from CAXBRI010000001.1 coordinate 21,049, forward strand.
GCCACGGTGTCAATGAGCGACGTACCGTAGGTGCTCCTGAGTTTCTCCACTTCCCGATATCGCAATATCAAGGGAACGATTTCATGTTCGTGCTCGATCGCCTCGAGGCTCGTGGCGTCCGTGGAAAAGCCACTCTTGATCTTCTTCGAGGGTGTCAGACCCAGCTCTTCGAACAGCACCTTCTGCAACTGGGTTGGAGAATTCACTTTGAAGGGGTGACCGGCAATGTCCTGAATACTCGTGTCCAACGAGGCGGCCTCTTCCGCGAATTCAGCGGTAATGGCCCTCAGGAGCGCGGAATCGACGCATATCCCGACTGCCTCCATTCGGCCGAGTACTGCAACGAGCGGAAGTTCGATGGAGCGGTAAATCGAGCCGAGTTCCCACCGGTCGATTTCGGCCGACAAGGCGCGTACGAGGGAGACGGCCATCCCCACATCTTCGAATGCCTGCGCCTCTGAGGTCACGTGATCGTCGAAGAGAGAGGGCGAGGCAGGGTTCGCAATCGTCCCCAGATAGCGACTCGCAACTTCAGCAAGGTCGTACCGACCCGCGACGGCGTCGACGAGGTAGGCCATGATCGCCGAATCATCTCGAGGGTCCTTGAGCGTGACGCCCAGTTCAGCGGCCCGCCGATAGAGCGGCTTGAGGTCGTGTCCAGAAATGGCGTGGTCCGTGAGGTAGTGGACAACTTCATCGGTGCGACCCGTGGCGGCGTGACCCGAACCAGAATCTGCCACCGCCAACCACTCACCGACGACAGCGACGAATAGCTCTCGAGTTTTCAGGACCTCTTCCAGATCGGCCTGAACCAACTCGATGTTCACCACGGGATCCGCATCGAGTTCCTTGGCCCCGCCCTCAGAGGACGGATCTCCGAGAAGCCCCTCAGACATCAACTTTTCAAAACGGGTCCGCATCTGATTCATTTCGAAGCGTTCGAAAAAGGCCGTCACCGTAGACCAATCCCAGCCCCCCAGATGAAGTTGCTCCAGTGTGACGTCAAGGGGGACGTCACGAACCAGCGTCATCAACCGCTCGTTCATACGTGCTCGTTGTTCGTATTCGGTCAAATTCTCCCGTAGTTTCGGCGTGAGGTCGTCAAGGTGTGCGAAAAGCTCATCCATGTCGCGGTAGGTCGCAAACAATTTCGCCGCAGTCTTTTCGCCCACACCGGGAACCCCCGGCAAATTGTCCGACGCGTCGCCTCGCAGCGCAGCGAGCAACGGGTAACGTCCTGGTTCAATTCCGCAACGGTCAATAATCCCCTGCTCGTCGTAAAGGTCGTAGTCCGAAACCCCCCGCTTGTTGTACAAAACCCGGATGTAGGGGTCCTCGACCAGTTGGAACGAGTCACGGTCACCCGTGACAACGACCACCGGCATCTTGTGGTCCCGCCCAAAAGTGGCCAAAGTGGCCAACACGTCGTCGGCCTCGAATCGAGGAACACCCAAGACGGGGATGGCCAGCACTTCACACAGGGCCCGAATCAAGTCGAACTGAGGTTCCAGGTCGGCGGGGGTTTCGGCGCGTCCACCTTTGTAGTCCTCGGTCATGTCATCTCGGAATGTGCCACCCGGGAGGTCAAAGGCCACAGCCAAGGCTCGTGGGTGTTGGGACTTGATAAGCGACGTCAACATCGACGCAAATCCGTGAAGAGCGTTGGTAGCCAGGCCGCTGGAGGTTCGAATTTCGGGCGACAAGGCGTAATAGGCGCGGAACGCCAGTGACATCCCGTCCAGTAGCAGGAAGGGACGATCGTCGTTTGAACTAGCCAACGAACTCGCCCCGAATAATCTGCTGGGCGACGTCACGCATACGAACCCGACCCTTCATGGCCGTTTGCTGGATGAGTTCAAAAGCCGACGGCTCATCGATGCCGCGTTGCGACATCAGGAGCTCTTTGGCCTGCTGAACAATTTCTCGGGTTTCAATCTTGTCTTCGACCTGAGCCGACGACGATGTGGCCGATCCCGCGGGAGACGGCTGCAGAATAGACGCCAATTTCGGAAGAATCTCACTGCCGCGGAAGGGCTTGACGAGGTAGGCGGCCACCCCCGCATCGCGGGCCGCGTCGATGAGCGCACGCTGGCTGAAAGCAGTCAGGAGAACCACCGTCACACCGGTTCCTTTCACACGGGAGGCCACCTCAATCCCGTCCATGCCGGGCATCTTCACATCCAGGAGTGCGAGATGGGGCTTGTGTTCTTCAATCAGCGCCAGTGCGTCATCGCCGCGTGCAGCCTCGCCGACCACCAAGTAGCCGTCGGACTCTAGGATTTCCTTGAGGTCCAGTCGAATAATCGATTCATCGTCCGCGATGACGACACGCTTGTCCATCTCTTACCTCGTTCCTTCTGGAGTCCACTGACGCAAAAGTTCGTCTCGGCGTTCGACTAACTCCCCCACCTCCGAGCGGCGTCGCTGCAATTCCGCCTTCGCAACGGAAGCGTGGCGGGCTACGTCGTCGTAGTCGGCTGAGACCTGCGGAGTTTCCGAGACGAGGGATCGCAGACGCATCTCATCCAAGGCCTCGTCCCAGACCTGGACCTGCTCCTCCAGCACCTTGACAGCCGCACGGGCACGTTCGACTTCCCGTTGGATGTCCTCAATTCGGCGTGCCAAGCGACCGGTCACTATTTCAGTCTAGGTAGTGCCGTCCACTACCCCGACCAATTGCGCCTCGGTGAAGAACGCCTCACTGGGCCGAAAACCGAAACCTAGGTGGTCGGACAACCACCCGCCTTGTCCCGTGGACAGAGCCACGGGCCCCACATCGCCGGGCTCGTCGGTGGTGTTCGCGCTCAACCCGTGATTCGCGGCGCGACCGAGTGGAGATTCAAAGAATCCTCCGATATAGGCACGCAGGCCATTCGACTCGGCCACACGGACGAGCGAGCGAGCCGTGGAAAGGCCACCGACCCGAGCCGGTTTGATGCACACCATGGCCGCCGCCGAGTACTTGGCGGCCATGGTGATGTCACTTCTCGTGCGAACAGACTCATCAAGACTCACTGGACACATCACCTGCCGAGCCAACTGGGAAGTAGTGACGAAATCGCCCGCACCGAATGGTTGTTCCAGCGCAACGAGATCACAGTGTTGCGCCACTCGTTCGGCGAAATCGCGAACAGCCCCAACCGAATCTCCAGATCCGTTCAGGTCTAACAACACGGGGGCGCGAAGGTTCGCAAGGCGAAGCGCACATTCGTTACTCCACGAACGGGGTGAGGCTTTGACCCGGACTCGGGACGCACCGTCCACGACGGGCCACACGGGGTCCATCAGTGACACCGTGGCTTGAAACCTCGGGGCGAAGACGGGTGCCCAGAGGGCGTCGATGGACTCCCCGGTCTGACGCAAGTGAAGATCCAGGAGAGACATCTCGAGTGCGCAAATCGCGAATCGCTCCGTCGACGAGCCGTCTGACCACGCTCCCACTCGATGCCATTCAGGGGGCACCTCTTCAACACGGGCACGCTGAACAAAACGAATGCACAAGTCGATGAGCGCAGACGAGACCTCCGCCAGACCGGGGTCGCCGTTCAAGGCCACTGGCTGAGGACTGACTTCCCCCCAACCCTCGCAGTGTTCGTATAT
>CAXBRI010000002.1:0-20657 GCA_963978125.1 uncultured bacterium
GGTCGAACTCCACGTGGCCGGCGCCACCTCGCTCACCATTGGCATGACCCAATTCACTCTGCGACAAATCGCGAGAGACCGCGAACCGGGAACGAAACGCACCCCTCAGCCTTCCTGAGAAAACATTCAGGACCTTCGGCGCGCGACGTCGAGAGTGGTAGTAGGCATGATGTCGGGGGGAAACGAAAGGAGTCTGTGTGCTCTCGTTCCTGGCGGCAATATGGCCGCTCGACCATCCGGGTCGATACCTCCATTGGCACTTCATTTCCATCAGCGTGGGCAACCTCGTGGTGATGGCACTGATGGTGCTGACCTTCGTGGCGGCACTCGTTCTGCCGTTCCCGGGTCGGCGCCACCGGGGAGGTCGCTGATGACGAACCTTGATCAGCAGTGGACGGCCAAGGTCCGCCGGCGCACCGCCGGGGCCCTGCCGCCCGAAAAGCTCCTCCCCGACCAGCAACCGGCCTACGTGGCGTCGTGGATATACGTCTTCGGCGTCGCCACGTTGTCGGCCCTGGCCGTCATCATCGCCACGGGGTTCATCCTCGCAATCCGTGGACCACAGTGGTGGCACGGATCGTCACTGGGCCACTTCATCAACTCGTTGCACCTGTGGAGCGTGGAGATCTTCTTCTTCGCGATGGTGATTCACCTGTGGGGCAAGTACTTCATGGCGGCCTGGCGAGGCGGACGTTCACTCACCTGGATGACGGGAGTGGTGACCTTCGCGACCTCGGTGGCAACGGCCTTCACCGGCTACGCCAGTCAGTCCAACTTCGACTCGCAGTGGATCACCACCCAGGCCAAGGACGGCATCAACGCCACCGGCGCTGGGGCGATCTTCAACGTGTTGAACTTCGGCCAGATGCTGATGTGGCATATCGTCCTGCTGCCCCTGGTCGCCGTCGGCCTTACCGCGGTCCACGTGTTGCTCGTGCGGATCAAGGGCGTGGTTCCCCCGTTCGAGGAGGACGGCCGTGACTAAGTCCTTCCACCCCGACCGCGACGTGAAGCCCTACCAGGGTCGCTACTTCCCCTACGACATCTTGAAGGAGGGCGCCCTCGCCCTGCTGGTGGTCGCCGCCCTCACGATGACCCTGGCTATCGCCTTCGGATCACCCGACGAGAAGTTCGTGACGCTGAAGAACTGGTCCAACGCCGCCCCCGTTGACTTCGCGACGACGGCCTTCACCGAGCTCAACGGCACGTCGGGCGTCGCCGGATATGGAGCCCCCTACAACACGGCCTCCCCGGGACAGACCATCGGCCCGCTGGCCCTCCAGCGATGGGTCGGCGTGCACATCCCGGTCGACGCCGCGAAGGACTTCGTGCTGGATCCATTGCGCTCCTACCCGAATCAGCCCGACCTGACGGCGGCGTTGCGCTCGTGGGGAGACGCCTCGTCCTCGCAGCAGACCGCGTGGACCGACGCCTACTCCCACGTGATGGGGTCGATGTCCTTCACGTCCGGGCACGTCGTCACGTCGGCCACGGCCGACGGACCCGTACCGGTTCTGATTGACAGCCTCACCCAGATGGCGCGAACCGGGGCCCTGGACCAGGCGCTCGTGACCCGTAATGGCTTCTACACCACGGACTACACCAAGCCCTTGTTGTTCCTCGCCGACGGAAACTGGTTCGCCGGATTGGCCGACAAGCAGCACCTCAGCGGTGACCAGTGGGGAATGATGAACGAGACGGGCAGCTTCCCGGGCCAGGCCTGGCTGTGGCTGTACACGTTCTGGTATCAGATACCGCCTTTCAACACCAGCGACAACGCGGACGCGCTGGTGTGGGGGCTGATGATGGTCCTGACGCTGATCTTGTTGCTCGTCCCCTTCATCCCGGGTCTGCGCAGCATCCCGCGCAAGGTCAAGATCTACCGACTTATCTGGCGCGAGCACTACCGCCAAATGTGACCTAGAGGCGCTGCGGATCGAGAAAGGTCCGTAGCGCCTCTTCGTCCCCCTGCATCGTGAAGATGTTGGATTCGCGCGCCACGGCGAGGAGTTCTTCCACGAACAGTTCGTGGGCGCCCAGACGGGGGTCCTCGTCTGTGAAGTTGACGTAGAGGATGATGAAGCGCGCGTCACGGCCGTCAGGCTTACGCCGCATGACTCGCCCCATCCGCTGGATCATCTGGCGGCGCTGCTTCGACGAGGCCACGATGACTGCGAGATCGGCGTCGGGAACATCAACGCCCTCTTCGAGGGTCTGGACCGAGGTGAGAACCCGGTGTCGGCCCGCGGCGAAGTCCTCCAGAATGGTCTCACGCTGCACCGAATCGATGTCGGAGTGGTGCACGCCCACGGGGATGTTCTGTTCTCCCAGCAACTCGTGGAGGCGGTTTGCCGACTTGATCGACTGGGTGAAGATCAGCGTGCGATCGGCGTCGTTGATGGCGTCACCCAGCTTGCCCACGGCCTCTTGCTTGGCCGGCGTCTCGGCGAGCAGTTCCTTTTTGCGGCGCCACTTCGAGAGCCACTTGTTCGCCACGATGCCCGACTTCATGGACGACCCCGCACCGGTGAGGCGCAACACGTCGTCGAGAAAGGCTGAGAAGGGCGCCGGCCGGCACCCAAACTCGTTGATCAGCATCCGGCGAAGTGAGGAAAGAGCCTGCTGCAGTCTGACGTACTCCTGCTTCTCTTCCTCCGAGAAGTCGACACCCACGAAAGCGGTGCGGACGTTGGTGATGACCCCGTCGGCGATGGCCCGCTCGTAGTCCAAACGGAACACCACGCGGCGGAAGTACGGGAGGAGAACTTCCTCGTGGAGATTGTCGAGACGTTCGTGGGTGGCCGACAATCCGAGGCGCTTGGTGAAGCGCTCGTCCAGGGCCTCACGGTTCTTCTCCGAAGCACTGCGGTGACATTCGTCGACCACCAGCAAGCCGGCACGCTCAGCGAGGTTCAACTTGCGCGTACGCGCCGAGGCAATGACCGCGACGAGTACATCGAAGGGCCGGCGATCCCCCCGGTGGCCGTCACCGAGCAAGCCGATCTTCGTTCCGGCCGGCAGGGATGCCGAAAGAACCTCGTGCCATTGGTGGAGGAGAACCACTGTCGGTACGAGTACCACCGACACGCCACCCTCCGCCAAGTGCTCGGAAATCGCCGCGACCGCTAGTCGGGTCTTGCCCGCACCCGTCACGGCGTCCACGATCCCGCAGCTCTCGCGAAGCTTCCACTGGTCCAGAGCTTCGAGCTGCCACGCGTAGAGACCATGGGGGTTGTGAGGGCCCTCGACCACCGGGTTGGTCGTCACGCGGGGCGGTGGATTGGTCTTCACGAAACGAGCGATCACCGCTGGGTCAATGTTCGGAGCGTCACTGCCGAAGATTTCGGCCACGCGTGCGGCCAGGATGGCCAGTTCCTCCTCGGTGGGTTCGCCCGACTCTTCGTCCTTCTTCTTCTTGGGAGTTTTGGGGCGAGTGGGCTTCGCCTCGGTCGGAGCCACGGCAGTCACCGGAGCGGGTTTCGGGGCTTCGACGATGGGCGGGGCATCGGCCGCGAGGTACCAGCGGGGCTTGATGTCGCCACGACGCAAGAAGTGACCCGATCCGTACAGAACGGGATTGATCTCGGACTTGGACAGGTTCAAACGTTTGGCCAGTTCTTTGGCGTACAGCCCGGGCTCTTTCGCGAGGATTGCGGTCAAGGGGGCAACGAGAAGTTCGGGGTCAGAAAATCGAATTGGCACGGGTCTCCTTTGAGCGCGCCCAAGATAAGAGACCGGTGTGACACGGCTGGGGGTGGGCGCCGGAGTCGTGTCACCCCCTTGTCATATAGTCCCCGTTCCCGGACATCCAGTTCGGCCCAACAGAAAGGCTCACCGTGCGTCGTCGTAAATCCAATCCTCTTGATCTCGCTTACGACACGGTCATCCAGGCCTTCAACAAAGTCGAGGCCAAGCACTTCCGCTTCTGGCACCTCGACGAGGACGAACAGTGGCAGCTCGAGTCACTGATTGCGCTCATCGGCACCGAGGGAAAGGTCAAATCCTCGTTCGCCAACGGCGAACTCGTGGCGAGCCTGACGTACTACCCGACCTACGACCTCCACCTGCTGGTGGATCGTCACCGCCCCGACAAGGTGGCCGTCTTGTTCAAGACGGACAAGCCCAAGAAGCTCGGTCGCGTGTTGGTCGAGGCCCAGGCCTGGGCCATGGCCCACCTGGCGCAGTAGGGGCTCAGTCGGCCAGCTGGTTGAGGACGCGACGCGAGACCGTTTCCACGGCGGCCAGCTGCGTGGGGGTCAGCACGTCCACGAACAGTTCTCGCACCTGCGCGACGTGTGCCGGCGCGGCGGCCTTCGCGGCGGCGCGGCCCGCGGGCGTGAGAGTCACGTACCAGCCACGCTGATCGGTCGGACAGGGTTCCTTCGTCACCAGACCCCGCTCCACCATGCGACGTATGTGGTGTGAGGCCCGACTCTTCTCCCAACCCAAATCGTCACCTAGTTCCACCACGCGCCGTCGGCCATCGGGAGTGTCGGAGAGATGGGCGAGAACCATGTAGTCCTGATACGACAGACCAGACTCGGCGAGACCCTGCGACAGCCGGGCCGTCAGTTGGAGCATCATCAGCGACAAGCCCTTCCAGGCCGCGCGCTCCTCTTCGGTCAGCCAACGGGTCGCCATGGCGTCAGGGTAGCACGATGTTGACATATCAACTTCCTACCGCTAGCATGGTGGACATATCAACTAGACAGCGAGTGTCCATGTCGAATCAACCCATCACCTTTTTCGGACACGGCAGCCCGATGAACACCCTCGAGTCCAATCACTTCACCAACGCGTGGCGCGAGTACGGCGCGAGCCTGGAAAAACCGCGCGCGGTCCTGGCCATTTCAGCCCACTGGTTCATCAACGCCACCGCCGTCACGTCGATGGCCAAGCCCCGAGTCATCCACGACTTCTACGGATTCCCCCAGGAGTTGTTCGATTTTGACTACCCCGCACCGGGCTCACCCGAACTGGCCCGCGAAATCGTGGACGTGGTCAAGCCCACCTGGGTCGGACTCGACGACGAAACCTGGGGGATTGATCACGGGACGTGGTCGGTGCTGACCCATCTCTTCCCCGAGGCCGATGTTCCCGTCGTGCAGCTCTCCATCGACGCCAGCAAGCCCCTCGAGTACCACATGGAACTCGGTGCGGCCCTCGCCCCACTGGCGCGCGAGGGCGTGTTCATCATGGCCTCGGGCAACGTGGTGCACAACCTTCGCGCCATCGCCTGGGGGGCCGAAGACCGTGGATTTGACTGGGCCGATCGCTTCGATCTCGACGCGCGCGGCCTCATGTTGGATCGCCCCGATGACCTGGGTGATCTCACCGGCAGCGCTGACTTCGCCCTCTCGGTGCCCACCCCCGACCACTTCTTGCCTCTCGCCTACGTCGCCGGTGCCGCGTCGGCCACCGACGCGAAGGTGTCGACCATCACTGAAGGCCGCACCCTGGGGTCCTTGTCGATGACCTCGTACCAGGCGCTCGTCGCTTAGGGCAGCGACGCCCGAGCTTTCGAGAGGTAGTCACCCACCAGCGGCACGCGCCACCCGCTATCGAGTCGCGACGGTCGTCCAGCCAGAAAATCCAGGATGTCACGTCGACTCCCGAGCACCGCGGGGAGAATTTCGTGAGCCTCGGCCGTGGCCCGAACGTGGTCAACGGCCGCATCGAGGGCCTCGCGGAACTCGCGGCTCGAGTCAACCCGCGGGGGCAGATTCAGTTCCTCGGAATCCTCACCGGGTCGTAGGGCGTGCAACACGCCGCGGACGAACTCGTTGGTCGCCCACCGGCGGTGAACGACAGCCCGCACCGAATCGGCGGTGGGTGTGGACGCTGACACGAGGTCGACGAGAGCCACGTCGGTCATGATGTGCGACGGGGGACGATTGAAGCGCTCGGCCCACTCTTCGCGCGTGATGGCCATTCGCTGGGCCGCCAGTCGGCGATTCTTCGGAATCAGTTTGCGGTTCTTCAGGTGCCACCACAGTTCCGTCGGTGCCACGTCATCATCGAACCAATCGAGGTAGGCCGCACAGTCCTCGAGCGCCCACTCGAGACGGCCTCGCTCGTGGAGGCGGTCCACCACGGCATCGCGCAGGTCGAACAGATGGGCTACGTCACTCGCCGCGTAGTGAAGAGTCTTTTCCGAGAGGGGGCGTCGCGTCCAGTCGACTCGTTGCTGTGACTTGTCGAGTTCGACTCCGAGCATCTCGGTGGTGAGTGCGTGCAGACCCGGTTCGGGGTAACCGAGGAATCGAGCGGCCACCTGGGTGTCGAAACCCGACTGCGGGCGACGTCCCAGAGCGTCATCCAGAACCTCGTAGTCGTTGTGTCCCGCGTGGGTCACGACGTGCACGCCGCCGTCGAAGAGGCCGGCGAGTGGTGCGACGTCAACCTCCTGGGCGTCCACGAGAATGATCTCATCGCGCCATCCCAGCTGCACCACGCAGAGTCGACATCCGTAGCGCACACCCATCGAAAACTCCGTGTCGAGGGCGACATCGTCACCGCGGTGACGTTCCAGAGCGGCGACGAAGTCGTCGGAGTTGTCAATCCAGAAGAAGGGGACGTCGGTCACGATGGCGCTCAACTCCCATCGTGCCACGTGGTACGTTGCCCCAGTGTTCGAGACGACGACTCTGCGTACTTTTCTGTGGTATCCCGGCGATCTGGACGAGGTACTCGACTTCTACCGAGCGACCTTTCAGAAGGTGATGATTCACTCGGAAAACCGCCGAGAGGACGGCTCGCTCTTCACCGCCGACTTCTCCGTTTACGGACACGAATTCATCGCGATGAGCCACCCCGGCGGCCCGGCTTTCACCGACGCGGTCTCGCTGTCGGTGAACTGTGACGGCCAGGAAGAGGTCGACGCCCTCTGGGATGCGATCACCGCCGAGGGCCAGGCCGGTCAGTGCGGCTGGTGCAAGGACAAGTTCGGTGTGTCCTGGCAGATCAGCCCCATCCAGATGCGCGACTACTTGGGTAATCCCGACCCCGAAGCCGCGGCGTACGCCTGGGAGGCACTGCGGCGAATGGGCAAGATCGTCCTCGCCGATTTCGTCCCGTAATCACCGGCTGGGTCGCACCCTCGGCCTACCGTACGAAGCGTGAATCCTCGTTCGACGGCCAGGAGCATCCGTTCTCGAATCGGATGGGCACAGCACCCCAATGTCCGGTCCGATAATCAGCTGACATTGGGCGAACGGGCTGCCGATGTGATGCGCAACGGAATGGGAAGTTGGACATTTGTCTTCTGCGCCCTGGCCTTTCTCGCGACGTGGATGGTCATCAACCACCATCACGGATTCGACCCCTACCCCTTCATCTTGTTGAATCTCGTGTTGAGCTGTCTGGCCGCGCTTCAGGGGGCCATCTTGTTGATTGCCGCCCGACGGGCCGATCAAATCGCCAGTGAACTCGCCAACTCCGACCACAAGATTGACGAGGAAACGCTCAGTCTTATGCATGAAGTCCACGAACTGACCCAAAAAGTTCACGCCCTCACCGAGGATGTCCACAAATTGACTCAGGTGATCTATACACACATCGCCTCCGACAAGCCCTAGTCGGAGGTCATGTCACACCCCTGTGGGAAAATAGACACCTTGTCGACCTGGGTTGGTCGCCAGAAGGGAAATTCCAAGTTATGACTGTTGTCCTGGGTGTCTTGCTCGCACTGGCCCTCGTCGGCCTCATCGTGGTCGTGCTACGGCAAAACCGGCCCGCACCGACCGACACCACTCCGGCACTGACGGCCGGCGACATCTCCAACACCGTCAAGACGGAGATTGCCGCCGCCATGAAGGCTCTGAGCGACCAGGCCCGCGAAGATCGTGATGAGTCGGTACGGATCGCCGCTGACACCGTGGCCAAGACCGGAGCCGCTGCCTTCGGCGAGAAGGCGGAAAACATCAACTCGACTCTGGACGCGTACCGCAAGGGCTTCGAGACGCAACTGGGAGAACTCCGCAAAGAGTTGGCAACTCTCCGTGAGACCAACGCCAAGAACTACGGCAATGTCGACACCGCCGTGGGGAATCTCGCCCGCGAGGCTCAAGCCTTGAACAAGGTGCTCTCGAGCGCCCAGGGCCGCGGCAACTGGGGTGAGCGCATGCTCGAAGACATCTTGTCCCAGTCCGGTTTCAAGCGTGGGATCAACTACGAACGCCAGGAGACCCTCGAGGAAGGTGGTCGACCGGACTACTCCTTCTTCCTTCCGCCGGACCGCGTCCTCTACCTCGACTCGAAGTTCCCCCTCGACAACTACGTGAAGTACTACGAAGCCACCGACGACCAGCAGCGCGTTGCCTACCAGGATGCGTTCATCAAGAATGTTGAGCAGCGGGTCAAGGAACTCGAGAAGCGCGACTACTCGTCACAGTCCAACCGCCAGGCACTGGACTACGTGCTGTTGTTCATCCCCAACGAGAGCATCCTCGGTTTTATCCAGCAGGCGAAGCCGTCACTGATTGACGACGCCACCAGCCGCCGTGTGGTTCTGTGTTCGCCGCTGACCCTCTACGCCTTCCTCGGCGTCGTGCGTCAGGCCACCGCCAGCTTCCAGATGGAACAGAACGCCAACGTGGTTCTGGGGCTTCTGAATAACTTCGGCAAAGCGTGGAAGGGCTACTCGAAAGAGATCATCGCTATCGGAAGCGCTTTTGAGCGAGTATCCAAGCGATTTGAGAAGCTCACGCCATCTAGCCGAGTGTTCAAAAGCCTCGAGAAGCAGATCCTCCTCGTGGAAGACGTTGTGCGAGAGAAGAACATCGCGTCAAGCGATGACAGCCTCGTTGACTTCAACGACGCGCTGCGGTCACTTCACGCGGCTGAAGAAGTTGAAGCCGACGAGTAAGCGCTATTTGAGAGGCGTGAGCGACACCGGAGTGGCGTGGGAAACGACCGGACCGTGGTACTTCGCCCCGTAGTGCCCTACGGTCGTCGTTGACGATGCTGCGGCGCTGGCCGACTTGGCATTCTTCGACACCGTCGATTCTCGAAGGAAATAGTGAGGAGCTTTGAGTGAAACGTAGTCGGTCGTCACCGCTCCCGACGCTTCAGTGCCGGATACAACAGCGCACGCAACGCCGTGGATCGTTTTTTGACCGACGAGCGTGACGTTCTTTTCCGCGGTGAGGTGCGCAAACATGGACGCTCCCACGTTCATCGCGTGAAGAGACTTATATGCGCGATCGCCAGGCGACACGGAAATCCAACGGTCGGACCACCGCTTAACAGTCAAATAGCCAGTGTGGCTTGAGGGAGTGAGTTGGGATTCAAGAAAAAACGGCGTGCCCTTGACGTAGACCTTGCCGGGCTCGAAGACGATTGTGCCCTTTGTCGCGTAAGCGGGGAAGTTCATCGTCAGATACTCGTACGAACCGGCCCATTGACCACGAATAACTCCGGTTGATTTTCCTTGCGTAGTGGTGCCATCGAAGGTAAACGACTTGGCGTGAGACGAGGCCGTCGAGGCGAGTTGAAGAATTTGGGTTGGGGTTTTGCCAGTTAGCGAGTTTGACGCTCCGCACGCGATTGTTGACGGCACGAGAACCAAGGCCACGACGGCAAGAGGGAGAAATCGCTTCACGGCGGCAGTCTATCAAAGCCCTCAATTGAGGGTTGTAGACAATGTTCAATTACCAGTCGCTTGTGTTGCGGCGAGAGTCGACGCAAAAATCTGCCACGCCAGCAGAGATTTCGCAGCCAATGACAGGACCAGGTACGTCTTCTCACCCACCAAGTACTCGCTGAAGCGCCCCACCTTCTTGTACTGCAAGTACTGAACCAGTGCGAAGCAGTTGAAGGCCACGAACAACGACACGTAGATGCCGTAGACGAAACCCGGGGCGTGGGCGGTAGCTCCCGGGCCAATCAGGTACACGCCGATGGCGAGCCACGGCACCACACCGGCACCACAACCCAACCAGAACGGCATCAACGAACCACCGGGTTGCTCGTAGCGTTCCTGGATCCAGCCGAAACCGATCATCGACGCGTTCACGCCAATCAGGGCCACGACAGCGGCGACGTCTTCGATTCCGGTGAGCTGGGCAATCGCCACAATCATGAGCGACGAGGAGAGCGAGTACTCGACCCAACGGTACGGATTGCGGTTCTGGGCGAGGTGGCCCTCGTACTTTTCGCGGCCGGCGGTGGCTACGAAGAGGTGGGCGAGTGCGGACAAGATGAAGAACGCACCCACCAACCACGCCATCCGAATGTCAAAGAAGTGAACGAACTGGCGCTTGGTGGTTCCCGGAGGGCCAGCCATGTAGTTGGCCGAGACAGGAAGGCCGAAGTTGTTGGCCAGAGCAATCACGGCAATCGCCGACATCGCGTGCAGTGTGGCGGCCCCCACATTCAGGTTCCGAAGCCGCGAGAAAGATGAAGTACTCATGGTTTTACGCTACCGAGAAGTCAATCTCTCTCAGACCACCGGAGGGCAAGTGATACTGGGCATTTCTTCATAATTTCCGGCTGTCACGAGTAGCCTCGCCGCTTTGGAAGGAATTCGATGACGCGATACCTCATTTCCTTTGACGACGGAACGATGAATTTCCCCGACGAGGACCTACCCGCCGTTGCTCACGCTGCCCACGAAGTCTTGGCGAGAGCAAAAGCGGCCGGAGTGTGGGTCACCGGAGGAGGGCTTCACAGCCAGCGCGCCATCATTGCGTCGCCCGATGGGGCCGTCAGTGAAGGTCCATTCCCCGAGACCAAAGCCGTTATCGGGGGATTCTCCGTCATCGACGTCGCGACACGCGACGAAGCCATCTACTGGGCGACCGAAACGGCTCGTGCCTGTCGCTGCCCTCAGGAGATCCGTGAGCTCATGGACGATCCCGAGGTGTAGGTGCCCGGGCACACCGCAGTGCACATGCGGTGGAGACGATGGGGCTCGAACCCACGACCTCAGGCTTGCAAAGCCCGCGCTCTTCCAACTGAGCTACGTCCCCGTAGGAACTATGAGCCTACCCTCGGCGTTGGTGGCTACTCCGGTCGATGGCGCCGGATGGCCCGAGCCCGTTGACGGTCAACGCGCTCCAACGACCTCTCCACGTCAGCCCACCGCAAGGGGGTTTCCTCCACGGGTTCGCCACTGCTGTCGGCTCGAAAGAAGATGACGTAGGCCACGATCCACATCGGCAGGTAGCAACCCAGTTTGGCCACGAAACCCGCAACCTGCTGATCGAGCAGGGCACTCATGTGAACGAGATCGCGCTGATGGTGGAGGGCCGGGTACAGGGGGTGGAGCGAAAAGATCCAGACGAACGAGAGGCTGGTCACCACCAGTGCCGACGCGAAGATGTACCCCGCACGCGCGGCTGGTGACAATTGCTTAGTGCCGGGCACCACCCCCAAAGCGGGTGACCACAGAATCAATCCGCACCCGACCACGAGCAACACTGTGATGGCGCGTCCCCATTCAGACTGCGCACCCCAATCAACCACCGGCACGGACAGCGTCAGGGTCCCCAACACCGTCACCACGAGAACGGCGACTCCGGGGTGCAGCAACCGTCGAACTACTTCATCAACAACGGCGGGACGGGTCAGGCGCGCAAAGAGTTCGATGGGCGTGCCGAGTAACAACAGTGGCGCCACCAACAACATGATCAAAAGACGCTGAACGGTCGCACCAGTCAGCGACACCCTCGCGGCGAGGTCACCCAGCGGCCAGAGCGTCACCAGAAGTAGGACCCCGTACGCGGCGAGCAACTGGGCACGACATCCTCTCGTGGTCGCCTGAGTGACGTGCAGCCAGCCGACCACGGCCACGACCACCAACTCCGTGATGTGCCAGTGAAAAGGCAGGTACGTCACGCCTCTACGGTACCGACGTCAGGCCGTCGGGTGAACTACGCGGCCGAATTTCGGGCGCGCCAGCGCGACCCCAGTCGAGTCACAATCAACGCCGTAATCAACGCGTCCACGACGGCAATCGAACCGGGGAACAACACATTGGCGGTGGTGAAGGCGGGCACGGTCAAGACAGCGATGGCGCAGTTAACGGTTCCCATCGTGAAGGCGATGTGATGTTCGGACTCCGGCGCCAACCAGGCCTTACGGATGGTGGGTAGTCCGGCCAAGTGATCGGCCAGGGTGAACGAGACCAGCGCCACCGTGGCTTGGTGAATGAACAGCCACGCGACAATTCCAGCGATGGCCAGGACTCCGCAGAAGAAGTCGAAGGGGCCGAGTTGCCACACCGCCTGGCGGTCTTTAAATGACGCCAGAAATACCGCGAGCGGCGTTAAACCCAACATGAGCGTCATCAACGCGACGATTCCCACATGTTGCTGGCGCTCCACGACGAAAGCGAGAATCCCCGCAATCGCCCACAGTGACCACGTCACTCGGTTCGGTGCCGTCTGCCCCCGCAACGTGGCGATGATGTAACGAATTCCGCCGTAGGCCGAGGCCGCCATGGCGACGTAGACGAAACGGTGGTCAAGCACCCCGACAGTCTGCCCTACTCCCAACAAGAGTGAGAGCACCCGATAGCGTTGTCCGTCGTGGACGCGCGCTCTTTTCTCGCCATCGACCGGGTTGATGACGACCGATTCGAACTGGTGGTGGCCGAGCGGCTCACCACCCCGGGACAGTTTCTCTTCGGTGGTTGTGGTCTGGCCGCGGGCGTCGTCGCCCTCGAAACCGCTTCGCAGCGACCGCTGCGATGGGCTACCGCTCACTACTTGTCGTACGCGCCACTCGGCGACACGGTGACCGTACGCACGCACCTATTGGCTCAAGGGGGGCACGTCACCCAGGCTCGGGCTGTGATGTACGTCGGCGAACGCGAAATTCTCACGGTGAACGCCGCGCTGGGCAATGGGTCCATCAACCAAGCCGAGCCGTGGGTTCAGAAGGTCGATGTTCCTCCCCCGCTGGAGTGTCCGGCCCGAGTCATGCCCGAGCGGTACAACAAGTCCATCTTCAACTCCATCGAGACTCGAGTGGCCATCGGCCGCGGCTGGGAGCAAATGGACGGCACCCCCGGCCGCCCCCTCTACGCCCTGTGGGTCCGCCTGCCCGGTCACCTCGACCCCGAAGCAGCCACCCTGGCCATCTTCGGCGACTTCATGGCCGGTGGGTTTTCCCAGCCTCTCGGCCGAAACACCATGGGCCGAAGTCTGGATAACACCATCCGCATCGCTTCACTGGAACCCACCGAATGGGTGTTGCTCGAGATGCATCTCCATGCGATGGTCGACGGCTTCGGTCAGGGGATCATGTATCTCTGGAGCGAACGTGGGACTCTTCTCGCGACCGCGAGCCAGTCAATCTCGGGCAAATTCTGGGAACAACCGGCCGAGTAGGCGCCGTAGGTCCGCGTAGTAGATTGGAACCCCTGCGGGGCTATAGCTCAGTCGGTTAGAGCGCGTCACTGATAATGACGAGGTCGTAAGTTCGATTCTTACTAGCCCCACCACCAACATGAAATTTCTTCTGACATCCGCGGGCATCAAGAATCAAAGCATTCGGCATGCGCTCGTTGAGTTGCTCGGAAAGCCCGTTGAGGAATCGGACGCCCTCCTGATATCCACCGCCATCTACCCATTTGACGGGGGTCCCCAGATGGCCCAAAGGGTTGCATCGGGTCAAGCGAAGAGTCCGCTGGGTGAGATCGGCTGGCGCTCACTGGGCTTGCTCGAGCTCACGGCACTACCCAGCATCAAAGAAGAGGCGTGGGTTCCCGCTCTTGAGAAGACCGATGCACTACTGGTCTTCGGAGGCGACGTCTTGTACCTCGCATACTGGATGAAGAAATCGGGGTTAGCCGATCGCCTACCGCACCTTCAAAATCTCGTATACGTCGGCGTGAGTGCGGGAAGCATCGTGACCACGGCCTTTAACCCAGATTTCGAATCAAATCTCGAAACGATTCCGTCGGGCAATGACCGCGCGTCAATCGGCAATCGGGCGCTCGGTTTTCACGACTTCGCTCTGTGCGTCCACCTCGATCATCCCGACGCGATGTTTGAGGACTCGTCGTCGGCCAACGTCAAGAAGTGGGCATCTACTATTCCCGTTCCGACGTACGCCATTGACGACCAGTCTGCGTTGTCAGTTGTAGATGGCCGGGTCGAGGTGATCACCGAGGGCCATTGGAACCTCTTCAATCCCAGAGGCTGACGGGGCGAGATTGTCAGCTCCGACGGGGCCGGCCTTCCTCGTATCTTTCAAAAGACCACAGGTCCAAGTCATCAAGATTGACCGGGCGAAAGCCGCGAACTTCCAGTGCGGCCACCAACTGCGCACGATGTTCCGTCGCATGATGCGGAGCCTGGGCAATCACGGTTGAGAGCTTGGCTTCAAAATCACCGTCTTCGTGGCTGATGGTCAGCGTGACGTCCTCGCGTTGACCTTCTGCGATGACCAGGGTGTCAAGTTCGGCGAGCTTCTGCGCCAGTGCGCGCACGTCAGCCGCAGTCTGCGGTTTCTCCCGATGTGACCAGGGGTGACCTCCCGCGCAAAAGGCGAACCATTCAGATCCGTCCACGATGTGATGGAGAATGGTCGCCACATCAAAGTCCGGGTCGACCAGATAGCTGGTCAAAGCCTCATCGGGAAGTTCAGCCACCGCGGCAAACAGCCGCTGGTTGGCCCACGCCATGTGGCGCAAGGAACGTTGAGCGTCAATCGGCACCCGACGAAACTACCAAGGTCCATCTGGAGTTACATCTCCTTTGGCCCCTACTACGTGGGGCCACTGCCTTGCTACGGTGCCGAGCGAGGAGGTTGCGCTCGTCGTGCAGCAAGTGGTCTTTCCTGAACTGAACGCGCGTGACCTGATGGGTGAGCGCCGTCGTCTCCCCGACGCGTTTGAAGGCCGGCGAAACATTGTGTTTGTCGCGTTCCGAAGTGAGCAACAATCCGACATCGATAGTTGGGCGCCGTGGCTGAGTGTTGTGGCAACGCCAGCCGGTATCGCTCACTACGAGGTGCCGGTCATCGGAAGGCAGTGGTCTCCGCTTCGCTGGATGATTGACGGCGGCATGGCCGTTACGATTCGCAATCCCGAGATCCTTCAACGCACGCTCACCGTCTACGACGACGTCAAGCGGGTCACCGCACCCCTTGGAATTGCCGACCGACGGACGGTGCACGTCTTTCTTGTTTCACGAGGCGGACTGGTGCTCGACATGGTCACCGGCCCCTATGACCAGATCAAAGGTGAGCGCCTTCTACGCAGTGCACTCGATGGCCGTGATGACTGACGACGTCAACCCGCCATCAGAGCATCTCGTTCCAGAGGGACTCTCTCGACATCCTTAAACTGTCGGTGTGTCAATTCTCGGTTGGGTAATTTCCATTGCGGTGGGTGCTAGCGCCTTCGCGTGGTTTGCCTCACTCCTCACGAACGACACGTCGTGGGTTGACCGACTCTGGTCGATTGTTCCATGGGTTTACATCGTGGTCTTTGCCCACGGAGCCCACTGGCACGATGCCCGATTGAACCTGATGGCCGCGCTGACCACCGCGTGGGGCCTTCGCCTCACCTTCAATTTCGCCCGCAAAGGCGGCTACACGGGTGTGGAGGACTATCGCTGGGAAGTCTTGCGCGGTCGGATGACGAAGCTTCAGTTTCAGTTGTTCAATCTTTTCTTCATCGTCTTGTACCAGAACGCCCTGTTGGTTCTGATTGCCCTGCCCGCCCTCACGGCCTTCCAGCACCCGGGTCGTCCGCTCGGTGGGCTCGACTATCTCGTGGGACTTCTCTTCGTGCTGTGCCTGGCCGGTGAGACGGTGGCCGACCAGCAGCAGTGGAACTTCCATCAACGCAAAGCCGCCGCGGTCGCGGCCGGCGCCTCCATGGAGCCGGGCTTCTTGAACACGGGGCTATTCCGCTTCTCACGTCACCCGAACTACTTCTTCGAAATCAGCCAGTGGTGGCTTGTGTACGCCTTCGGCGCGGTGGCGGCCGGCTCATTGATGCAATGGACCATGCTCGGAGCCGTGTTGCTCACAATCTTGTTCATCGGTTCGACTCGCTTCACCGAAGAGATCTCGTCGGCGAAATACCCGCAGTACGCCCAATACCAACGCACCACATCGGCCGTCATCCCGTGGTTTCCACGGACCGGCCGACGCGCGTGAAGAAAGCGAATGTCCGTGACCATTGACCGCAGTTCCATGAGCTCTCTTGAACGCGAGAAGGCCTCGGTCTTCCACTCGTGGTCGGCTCAGTCCACCATCTCGCCGCTGATGGTCGCTTCGGCCGAGGGGGTGTGGGTGACTCTCGAAGATGGCACCCGCCTGCTCGATTTCTCCTCTCAACTGGTGAACACCAACATCGGCCACCAACACCCCGCCGTGGTGAGCGCCATCCAGGAGCAGGCCGGTGTGCTCACCACCATCGCCCCCCAGCACGGCTACCAGTCGCGTTACCGGGCGGCTGAGTTGATTCTGGATCGATCTTTCGATGGGGCGGCCAAGGTGTTCTTTACCAACGGTGGCACCGAGGCCGTTGAACACGCCGTGCGTATGGCCCGGTTGCACACGGGACGGCCGAAAGTGCTCTCGACGTACCGCAGCTACCACGGCGCCACGGCAACGTCAATCAACCTCACGGGGGACCACCGTCGGTGGGCCAACGACACGGCCTCGGCCGGCGTCGTGCACTTCTTCGGCCCCTTCCTCTACCGCTCCGCCTTCTACGCGACCACGGAGGCGCAGGAGTGCGAGCGCGCACTGGCCCACCTCGAAGCGACCATCGCCTTCGAAGGGCCCTCCACCATCGCGGCGATCATCTTGGAGACCGTGCCCGGCACGGCCGGCATCATGGTGCCGCCACCGGGCTATCTCCGGGGGGTGCGCGAGTTATGTGACCGCTACGGCATCGTCTACATCGCTGACGAGGTGATGGCCGGGTTCGGCCGCACCGGCGACTGGTTCGCCTACCACCAGCACGGCGTCACTCCCGACCTCGTCACCTTCGCCAAGGGCGTGAACTCGGGGTACGTGCCCCTCGGTGGCGTCGTGCTCAACCAGGCCATTTCGGCCACCTTCGACGAGCGCGTCTACCCCGGCGGCCTCACCTACTCGGGCCACCCACTGGCCTGCGCCGCGGCCGTGGCAACCATCGAGACCATGGAGCGCGAGGACATCGTCGGTAACGCCCGACGCATCGGCGATGAGGTGCTGCGGCCGGGCCTCCACGCCCTCGCCGACAAACACAAGGTCATAGGAGAAGTCCGCGGACTCGGTGTGATGTTCGCCCTCGACCTGGTCAGCGACCGGGCCACCAAGGAGCCGATTGCCCCCTACGGCGGCAGTTCACCGGCGATGGTCGCGGTGCTGGCCGCCTGTCGGGCCGAGGGTCTGATGATCTTCGCCAACTACCACCGTCTCCACGTGGTGCCGCCGTGCACCATCACGGCCGATGAGGCTCGCGAGGGTCTGGCTCGGCTCGACCGGGCGCTGCAAGCCCTCGCGCCCTTCTACACGGGGGCCTGATGTCGGTCGAATCACGGCGCGACGCCGCGACCCTGCTGCGACGGTTCAACCACCTCTTCGTCGGACGCAACCTCACCGATGACGACCTGGTCGAACTCGCCGATGTGATCGCCGAATGGGTCGTCCGGGCCGAGTCGCGGCCCGAACGCGTCCGCGAATTTCCCTCGGAACGAATCCGCGCTTGGCAGGAAGGAGCCGCCCCGGCCGAACCGGCCAGGCCGTCAGGCTTTCCGGACTCGGTAGTGACCGGCGACTCGAACCCAATGGGCCTCGCCGCGCGCCAGTGGAATGAAGGTGAAACGGCCTACGCCGAAGCCGTCTTCGACCGCGCCTTTGAAGGTGCCCCCGGACGAGGACACGGCGGCGTGCTGGCCGCGCTCTTTGACGAGACGATGGGACGAATCCCCGCCATGTACGGATCGCTGGCCTTCACTGGCCGCCTCGACATCTCGTACCGAGCGCCCACCCCGATGTACTCGCCGATTCTGGCCAAGGCTTGGTGCGCCCGTCGAGAGGGTCGAAAGTTCCACATCCACGCTGAGATTCACGACGGAGAGACGTTGGTCGCCGAAGCCACGGCGCTGTTCATCGCGGTCGACCTGTCGCGATTCTTACCCTCGACGTAAGAACCCGACTTCCGACTCCTACGCTGGCGTCATGCCCGCCGTCACCGTCGAGAACCTCGACACCCTCGCCATCGTTCCTCTGCCCGGACTCGAAGACCGGGCGCGCCGCGTGAAGGTCGTCACCACCGCGCCACGCGGCCTCGAAGGCGAAGGCTTCCCCGTTCGCCGCGCCTTTGCGGGCATCGATCTCGCCGACCTCGACCCCTTCATCCACATGGATCAGATGGGCGAAATCGATTACGGCCCGGGCGAACCCAAAGGCACCCCGTGGCACCCGCACCGGGGATTCGAGACGGTCACCTACATGATCGAGGGGACGTTCCTGCACCAGGACTCCATCGGTGGTGGTGGCGTCATCCAAAACGGCGCCACGCAGTGGATGACGGCCGGCGCGGGAATCCTCCACATCGAGCGCCCGCCGGACGCGCTCATCGATTCGGGTGGTCTCTTCCACGGCATTCAGCTCTGGGTCAACCTCCCGGCCGCCAAGAAAATGACCACACCGCGTTACCAGGACATCGAGGCCGGCGCGGTCTCGTTGCTGACCACGCCAAGCGCCGACGCCCTCGTGCGCGTCATCGCCGGTTCCCTGGGAACCCATCCGGGACCTGGTGTCACGCACACGCCCATCGCGATTCTCCACGTCTCTGTGAAGCCGGGCGCCGAGGTGCGACTGGCGTGGCCGCGTGGCTACAACGCCCTGACCTACGCCCTCGCCGGCCACGGCCAGGCCGGTGAAGAAGGGGCACGACTCGGTGACGGTCAGATGGCCGTTCACGTTGACGGCGACTACCTGGTGCTGCGCGCCGACGAGAACCAGGACTCACGCACCGACGACTTCGAGGTGTTGGTGCTCGGCGGTGAACCCATCCGCGAACCGGTCGCCGCCTACGGTCCGTTCGTCATGAACACCCGGGCCGAACTCGTGCAGGCCTTCGAGGACTACCAGGCCGGACGGCTGGGACAGATCCCGGCCGATCACATTTAGGAGGGGCTCTCCTCGCGGTGCACCAGGAAGGTGCCCGTGGCGCGCGAGACCAACTTCCCCTCCGCCGAGGTGATAGTCGCCTCGGCGTAGGCGATCTGGCGGGTGAGCCGCACCACCTCGCCGCGCAACACGTAGGACTCACCGATCATCGCCGCGCGCATCAGTTCGGTGGTCATCTCGATGGTGGCGTTCGTGCGGTCGCGGCCCGTCAGGGCCGAGTTGATGGCGAAGTTCATGGCCGCGTCCAAGAAGACAGAGTGGGAACCGGCTTGCATCGTGCCGTGGGGGTTGCTCGCCAGTTGGGTCGGCACGACCGTGCCCTCGGCCCAGCCCAGGTCTTCGCCGTCGACCCCGTAGCGCTCGAAGGATCCGCCCAGGGCTCCGACCAGGGCCATCCCTCCATCACCGAGCCAGCGGTCCATGTTTTTACGGGTCGTCACGGCCGAAACGCTACCCCCCGTCACCCGTCTAGGCTCACCGATTACCAGTGAGTAACCCAGGAGGATTCCCATGGTCACGGCCGTAATCGTCGATGCAGTTCGTACCCCCGGTGGCAAGCGCAACGGAAAGCTCCGTGGCTGGCACGCCGTGGACCTCGCGTCCGAGGTCCTCAAGGCCATCGCCTCGCGCAACAACCTCGACCCGGCGTTGGTCGACGACGTCATCGTGGGTTGCGTCTCCCAGGTCGGCGAGCAGGCCTTCAACGTGGGTCGTTCGGCCGTGCTCGCCGCCGGTTGGCCCGAGTCGGTGCCGGCCACCACGATCGACCGTCAGTGCGGTTCGTCGCAGCAGGCCCTTCACTTCGCCGCTCAGGGCGTCATGTCCGGTGCGTACGACATCGTCGTGGCCGCCGGTGTGGAGCTCATGAGCCACGTCGCCATGGGTTCGTCCATCGGCAAGGACTCCGGCTTCCCCTTCGGTGGCCGCGTCCGTGACCGCTACGCCCCCCAGGGTGGGCTCCAGGGTCAGGGCATCGGAGCCGAGATGATCGCCGACCAGTGGGGCATCAGCCGCGAAGAGCTCGACGCCTTCTCGGCGGAGAGCCACCACCGTGCCGCCCGCGCCACGGCCGAGGGTCGCTTTCAGAACGAGATAGTCCCCGTCGAGATCAAGGACGACGAGGGCAACCCGACCGGCGAGATGATGACCGCCGACGAGGGCATCCGCGCCGACAGTTCCGTCGAGAGTCTCGCCAAGCTCAAGCCCGCCTTCAAGGAGGGTGGCAAGATCCACGCCGGTAACTCGTCGCAGATCACCGACGGTGCCTCGGCCGTGCTCATCATGAGCGAAGAGAAGGCCAAGGAACTCGGCTTCAAGCCTCGCGCCCGTTTCCACTCGTTCGCGCTGGCCGGCGTCGACCCCGTCACCATGCTGACCGGCCCGATCCCCGCGACCACCAAGGTGCTCGAGAAGGCTGGCCTGACGCTGAAGGACATCGACCTGGTCGAGATCAACGAGGCCTTCGCGCCCGTCGTCCTCGCCTGGGCCAAGGAGCACCAGGCGAGATCAACGAGGCCTTCGCGCCCGTCGTCCTCGCCTGGGCCAAGGAGCACCAGGCCGACCTGAGC
>CAXBRI010000003.1:0-18559 GCA_963978125.1 uncultured bacterium
GCCACGTGACTGGAGTTCAGACGTGTGCTCTTCCGATCTGGGTCGTGATTCCCGAAGCGACCGCGGACGTGGCTCACAGGGTGCTCAGAAGTCCAAGGGCTCGAATAAGTCGGGCAATCAGCCCAAGAATGGCGAGAAGAAAGAAAAAGTTCAAGCCGCCACCACGCAGCGCAAAGAAGAGTCAAAGGCCGCACCGCGGCCTGAGAAGAAACAGAAGGAGACGGCCGTGGCCGAAGGTATTTCATTAGCTGAGCAGGGAGCGATTGCTCGAGAGTTTCTCGAGGGTCTCCTGAAGTCGATGGGCATCACCGCTGAGGTCGCCGTAAAGGAACTCGACGAGGAGACCGTTGAAATCACTGTTGATGCGAACCCCCCCGCTGAGCTCGGGGTTTTGGTCGGTCACCGCGGAGTCACCCTGCAGGCCCTGCAGGAGGTAACCCGGACCGTTGTCCAGGCAAAGTCGCCTTCTCGGACTGATCGTATTTTGGTCGACGTGGCTCGTTACCGTGAGCGCCGTGTGGCCGCTCTGGCCCGTTTCGCGGAGCAGGTGGCGTCGGAGGTACTTGAAACTGGTGAAGAGCGCGCCCTTGAGCCCATGTCGGCTGCAGACCGCAAGGCCGTTCACGATGCACTGACGAACAACTCCGCCGTTGTTACCCGCTCAGAGGGTGAGGAGCCACGACGTTTCATCGTCATTTCTCCGGCATAATACGTAGGTGATGTCAGCCTGGTTATCTCGCGCCCTCGACTTGTCGAGGGCGCGAGGTTTTTTAGGCCCACAACCAATCGAAGTCCAATTCACTCACGCCGAGGGCTTTGCTCATATATGGGATCGGGTTGGGGTCGGAATCCCTCGGAATACCTTGGACTTGGGAAGTGGCGGGGGAGTCCCAGGGTTGGCTCTTTTGGACATATGGCACTCCCCTGTCACGATGCTCGACGCCATGGAAAAGCGGACCACCTTCCTCAGGGAGGTTCTACTCTGGGATGACTCCCCCACGGGTGGCGAAGTCATCACCGGCCGGGCTGAAGACGTGGCCCGGAACCCCCAATATCTTGAGAACTTCGAACTCGTTGTCGCGCGATCATTCGCTCCGCCCGCTGTTGTAGCGGAATGCGCCAGTAGGTTTCTAGAAATGGAAGGGTTTCTGATTGTCTCGGAACCCCCTGAAGAAACAAGCTCCCGGTGGAATCACGGGGTCCTTGAGCATCTCGGTCTGACCGATGTAGGGCTATTCCGGAGCACGGCAAACTTTAGGGTCATCAAGAAGATTGCCCCAACCCCCGAAGAGTTCCCTCGCTCTACAGGTATACCCGGGAAGAGGCCACTCTTCTGAATGTTTCACGTGAAACATTCAGAAGGCTCCGTCGGGAATGTTTCACGTGAAACATAGGTATCGCTTGAATACCGATCCCAGCTGAAATTGAGATTCGGACGTTTCACGTGAAACATCCGAATAGACCAGCCAGGAATGTTTCACGTGAAACATAGGTACTTGACTACCCCTAGTCTGGCGGTGTTGAATAGTCGTATTCGACGCAGTGTCGGTGAAGTGATTCAGTCGAAGAGGAGCCATGGCGGACGCCACAAAAACTCGCATTTTTGCCGTCGCCAACCAAAAGGGTGGGGTCGGTAAGACCACCACAACCACCTCATTGGGGGCAGCGCTAGCGGAACTCGGTAAGCGAATCCTTGTTATTGACCTCGATCCCCAGGGAAACGCCACAACGGGACTTGGCATTGATGGCCGCCGATTTGAACACTCGGTCTATGACATTCTCTTGAATGACACCCCCCTTGAGGATGTGGTGGAGCCAACAGCCTTTGCCAATCTCTTCGTGGTTCCCGCCACCCTCGATCTTGCGGGTGTAGAGCAAGAGCTCACCAATGTGATTTCCCGCGAACTTCGTCTTAAGAAGGCGCTCGACGCGTCTGAGGGAGAATTTGACTACGTCTTTATTGACTGCCCCCCATCGTTGGGCCTCATCACGATTAATGCCTTCGCCGCGGCAACCGACATTCTGGTCCCGGTCCAGACCGAGTTCTACGCCCTTGAGGGTCTGACCCAGCTTCAACGAATCGTCGACCTGGTGCAGAAGAATCTGAACCCCACGCTGACCATCTCAAAAGTCGTTCTCACCATGTACGACTCACGAAATGCCCTATCCTCCGACGTGGCCAAGGAGGTTGGACGGGCGTTCCCTCAGCAACTCTGCAAGACGATTATTCCCCGAACTGTTCGTTTGGCGGAAGCCCCTTCTCACGGTCAACCCATCACGGTTTTTGATCCCAACTCAAAGGGTGCCAAGGCATACCGTGACCTAGCAAAGGAGATCAACAGTGGCTCGTAAACCCGGACTCGGTAAAGGCCTGGGCGCTCTGATTCCCACGGCAACAGGTGAGGATGACCCTGGTGTCGCCACAACCCCGGTCGATAGTGCGGGTTCTCCCCTGCGCACCATTCCTCGTGAGTCAATCCGCCCTAACCCTCGGCAGCCACGAAAGGTCTTCAATGAGGAGGGTCTCCAGGCACTCTCAGAGTCGGTGGCCGCGATTGGAATTCTTCAACCCCTGCTGGTTCGTGAGATTGCCGGTGAACCTGGTCAATACGAATTGATCGCGGGGGAGCGTCGGCTTCGCGCGGCCACCTTGGCCAACCTTGACACCGTGCCGGTTCTTGTGCGCGACGACATCAATAATCTCCTCTCGCTTGAGCAAGCCATTGTAGAGAACCTCCATCGAGAGGACCTTCACGTTCTTGAGGAGGCCGCCGCGTACCAACAACTGATTGACGACTTCCAGTTGACCCAGGAGCAGGTGGCCGAACGGGTTGCCAAGAGTCGCACCCAGGTAACGAACACCCTTCGACTGCTGAAGCTCGGTGACGCAGCTCAGGCCGCCCTCATAGCGGGGAAGATCACCCCCGGTCACGCCCGCGCCTTACTCGCCCTAACTGACCCCGAGCAGCAGCAACTTATGGTCGCCCGTGTTATTAAGGGAGAATTGTCAGTACGTCAGACAGAAGATGCCGTTCGCACCGTGAACGAGCCGCGTACGACATCCACCACCACAGCCACGACCCCCGCAGGGGACAAGCCGACTCGGGGTGGGCACCTACGTCCCGTTCCCGACCCTTCGGTGGTGGAGCTCGAAGATCGCCTGGAGTCACTTCTCGAGACGACGGTGTCGGTTGAACTCAAGGGTAATAACGGCAAGATCGTGATCAATTTTGCGGATATTGATGACCTGGAGCGCATTTACCTACGAATGACGGGTAACTAACCTTCAAGATTCAACTTCAACAGGACGTTGAAGTTATCCCCAAGTTGTGGATTAAGTTGTGGCTTTAACTTGAGACAGCCTCGAATTTTGTCCAAAATCCTTATAAATATGGGTTTTGATTAAAGTTGATAGTGAAGACGACTGTGCATAAAGTCGCTAACGATGGATGAAATTACATCAGCCAGGAGCAGGAACTCCTGGTCAGAGAGGTTCACGCTTTCAATTCGCAGTGACGTCATGCGAGTTTCACGAAGAAGCGGGAGCGCCATTCCGGCCACATCAACTCGTGGAGTGTTGGGATTACTGGCAAATCGGGTGGCGATGGCGGCCGCGAGCTGCTCTCCAGATCGTGAGTGAGTGCGAAAACCCGCCCAGTACGCCAGATGAACGACTGGCCCACCCTCACCGCTATTTAGAGAAATCACCAACGATGCGCCACGGAAGTTGGCATCAACGGCCACTCGCGTGGGCTCGTCGTAGTGCTCCACTACCTCAAACGACTCGCGTAATTGAGCGGCCAACGCTGCTCCCATGTGGGCGTCACCGGTCACCACAATGGGGCCCACGTGCTCGTCGAGGCCGGCAACTTCGCGGGCTTCGGTTACGGGCTGGCGACCATCGCGTGGCCGCAAGCGATCGAGTTCCGTCAGGGTTGCCCTCGTGAGGGTCCCGTCAACGGCCAGCCCGCAGTTCTTCTGGAAGTCACGAAGGGCGCTCTCGGTGTTGACGCCAAAGATGCCGTCCACCCGACCGGGGTTGAAGCCCAACTGGGCGAGTTGAATCTGGAGAACGGCGATGTCATCACCCCGTAGGTGGGGGCGGGACAAGTACAACAACCGGGAACCGAGACGCCAGCTCGCTTCCTCGATTCGCTGGCGAGTTAAGTCGTCGACGACACCCGTGATGGGAAGGCCCTTGGAGCGTTGGAATGCCTCAACGACCGCGACAGTCCGGTCCCCGAATTCGCCGTGTGCATCTGTGGAGTGATAGCCGAGCGCGGCCAGAGAAGACTGCAGGGCCGCCACCGCGGCCCCCGAATCTCCGTGACCGAGCGGGTGTGAACCCGCCATGGGACTAGAGATTGGCGGTGATCTCTTGGAGCATGGCGCCCTTGGGTTTGGCACCCACGAAACGCCCCACAATTTCGCCGTTTTTGAACAGCAACAGGGTGGGAATGCTCATCACCGAGAACTTGGTGGCCGTCGCAACGTTGTCGTCAACGTTGAGCTTGGCGATGGAGAACTTGTCGGCTTGTTCCACAGCGAGCTCCTCGAGGATGGGGGCAATGGCCTTGCACGGCCCGCACCATTCGGCCCAGAAGTCAACGAGAACCGGCTTGTCGGACGAGCCGATGACCTCGTCAAACGTCGAGTCGGTGAGTGTCGTGATTGATCCCATGGTTGCTCCCTTCGCGGTGCGCCGCACCGTGCAACCAGCGTAGCGAGCGCTCAGTGGCCCCGTGCTTCGAGCCAGCGTTCGGCGTCGATGGCCGCCACACACCCCGAACCGGCCGAGGTGATGGCCTGACGGTACACGTGGTCCTGCACGTCACCGGCCGCGAAGAGTCCGTCAATGTTCGTGTACGACCCCGGCCCGGTGCGCACGTAGCCGTGCTCATCGAGGTCGACGAGATCCGTCACGAGTGTGGTGTTGGGAACGTGTCCGATGGCGACGAACAGGCCGGTGATGGCGAGTTCACTCTCGGCCCCGGTGAGGGTGTCGCGCAGTCGCAGACCGGTGACCGAGTCCCCGCCGAGCACCTCGGTGATCTGGGTGTTCCACGAGAAGCGAATCTTCTCGTTAGCGAAGGCTCGCTCCTGCATGATCTTCGACGCACGAAGTTGGTCGCGGCGGTGGATGACCGTCACCGAGTTGGCGAAGCTGGTCAGGAAGAGAGCCTCCTCGAGCGCCGAGTCGCCGCCGCCGGCGACCGCGATGTCGTGGCCGCGGAAGAAGAAGCCGTCGCAGGTGGCACACGTCGACACCCCGTGACTGAAGAGGCGTTCCTCGCCCGGGACGTCGAGCATCAACGAACGCGCGCCGGTGGCGAGAATCACGGCGTCGGCCGAGATGGTGGGCTCGTCATCACCCGTTAACCACGCCCGGAAGGGGCGAGTGGTTGTGTCGAGTTTCTGGACCTTGCTAACACGCAAGTCGGCCCCGAATCGCTCGGCCTGGGAGCGCATGTTGGCCATCAACTCCGGACCGGTGAGACCTTCAGGAAACCCGGGGAAATTCTCGATTTCCGTGGTGAGCATCAACTGCCCACCCGGCTGGTCGGTCGTGGAGGAGGGTTCACCTTCGATCACGATGGGGCTCAGTTGGGCGCGGGCGCAGTAGATGGCCGCCGTCAGGCCGGCGGGGCCCGATCCGATGACGAGGACGCGGGTGTGTTCCATGGTTATGGGTTCTTCTTCTTGGGAGTTCGGTAGCGCCAGACCACGAGGCCGGCGGTGAGAAAGAGAGCACCGATCACAGCCTCGCTCAGCCATGGGTGGCTGGCGAAGGCGTAGACGTTGAGGAGTCGGATGAGACCGATCGACACGGCCACCAGGGCGACCACTCCGAGAACCATCAAAATAAAGGCGTAGGCCAGAGTGCGCCCAACCAACAAGATCTTGCGAATGACCTTGTTGTAGAGGGTGTCGAGACCCTGGTCGAGGGCCCCGAGGGCGTCATCGACGATGTCGCGTTCCTCGGCCATACGCGAAGGCTACCGGTGGTCTAGGCCTCGAGCCACGCCACGCCGATGATGCCGGGACCTCCGTGGGTGCCCACCACCGGACCGATATCGGCGACGATGAGTGAAAACTCGCTCGCGATAGGCGTGAGCAGGGCCTCGAGCTTGTCGCGGTCCTCACTCGCACCATGCATCATGGCGAGGCGCCGCAGCGGCACGTGCTTGGTGACCCGATCGGCGATGGCGGCGAAGGCCTTCCCCCGGGTGCGTGCGCGTCCCGCTTCGGCGACGACACCGTCCTTCAGCTCCAACATCGGCTTGATGGACAGGACCTGGCCGACGAAGGCTTTAGCCCCACCGACTCGGCCACCCTTGATGAGGTGTTCCAAGGTGTCAATGGTGGCCACCACTCCCACCTTGTCGCGAATGGCGAGAGCTCGTCGTTCGAGTTGGTCGAGGTCGGCACCGTCACCGGCGAGTTCGGCAATCTCAATGGCCATGAGTCCTTGGGCCATGGACACGGCCCTCGTGTCGATGACGCGAACGGGGAAGTCGCCCATTTGATCGGCGGCCAGCGTGGCGGACTGGTGGGTTGCCGACAAAGTCTCCGACAAGGCCAACACGATGACGCCGTCGTATCCGTCGTCCTTCGCGCGTTGGTAGGCGACTTGGAAGGCGCCCGGGGAGGGAGCAGCCGTCTCGGGGAGCTGGGTCGACTCTTTGCACTTGGCCCAGAAGGTGGCCGGGGACAGGTTCACCCGGTCGACGAACTCCTCGTTTCCAAAACGAATCGTCAGTGAGACGATGTCGATGCCGAGGCGGTGTGCTTCGGATTCGGGCAGGTCACACGCGGAGTCGGTGATGACGCGGATACGGGCCATAGGAACCTCCTTAGGGGTACAGCCTGACAGAAATACTGCTCTACCGGCGCACCCGCCGGGTCATTCGGCGCCAATAGAGCAGAACGGCAACGTAGGCGCTCGCCCCGAGCGCGACTGACTGGATGAGGCGCATCACGAGTCCGGCTCCCGTGGTGGCCCCCGACGCAGCGTCACCCACGGCCAGGGCGAAGCCGGCCACCAGGGATGCCACCAGCGAGCGCAGCACGTAGGGGCTGCGAAGTTCACCCGAAAGATTCACGCTCTGGTGAGCGAGCACGACGAGGGCGAGAACGGCGCTGGCGGTGTAGGCCAGCGACACGCTCGCGCAGACTCCACCGAGGGCAGTCCGGCCGATGCTCGCGCACAACACCACGGTCAGCGCGTTTTCGATGACGTACAAGATGAAGACGTCACGGGCCCGTTGCATGGCCTGGAGACCCCGCACGCACAGTTGAAAGACGGTGAAGCCTGGCAGCCCCGCCCCCAACACGGCGAGCGCTGTGGCGGCCGGAAGGTGCGCACGCGCGTCGGCGTGGTGCAACGCCAGCGCGACGACGGGCTGGGCGAGGATGATCAACACCATCGTGCACGGCAAGATGATCACGAGCGACTGGCGCAACCCCTGGGCGAGGCGGACCTGGAAGGCCTTGAGGTTGCCGGCCGACGAGAGCGAGGCGAGAGCCGGAGTCAGCGACGAGAGGATCGACACCACGACCACCGCGTAGGGCATCTGCATGAAGGACCAGCCGTAGGTGTAGGCCGACACTGGTCCCTGGCCGCCCACGCCGAACGTAAAGGCCAGCACCACGAAGAGGGCGATTTGATTGGCCACCACCACACCAAGGGTCCACGAGCCCAGTCGGGCGACCGAGGCGAGGGCGGGGTCGTGACGGTCGAACCGGGGACGCAGCCGACCGAGTCGGGCGCGCAGCAGCGACGGCCCGAGAGCCGCGAACTGGGCTGCCACCCCGGCCGTGGTGATGAGCCCCAACATTGCGAGATGTCCCGAGCCATCCGACGAGGTGAGCGTGGGCACGGGGTCGACCAGGTGGAACCACAGGAGTACCACGATGCACACGACGTTGTTGACGACCGGGGCCCAACTGGGCGCGGTGAATCGCTCGCGCACGTTGAGCAGGGCGGTCGCGAGTCCCACGAGACCGTAAAAGAAGATCTGTGGAGCGAACCACCGCAGCAGCGAAGTGGCGGCCGCGCGCTGGGGTCCCACGAGAGGGCTGTGGTGCGACCCCCACGAGGTGAGTCCTTGGATGATCCACGGCGCGGCAATCATGGTGATGACGGTCGCCACGGCGAGGACGACGACGGCCGCAGTCACCACTACCGAGATGGAACGCCACGCTCGGCGCTCCGAGTCCAGGGCGAGACGTTCCACAAAGACCGGAATGAAGGTGGCGCTGGCGACACCGCCGAGCACCAGGTCGAAGAGCATGTTGGGAACGGTGTTAGCCAGGTTGAAGGCGTCGGCGAGTGGGGTGAATCCCAGTACGTAGGCCAGAACGAGCACGCGCACGAAACCCGTGAGACGTGACGCCAACGTGCCGCCGGCCATGGACACGACACGGCGCCCGTGGGTCGTGGTCACCGTTTACTCCGCGAACGCCGCCGCGCGGTGCGCAGCCACCAGGCCGCGATCACCACGAGCGAACTACCCGAGAGAATCCAGCCCACCACCGACGTGCCCGCCACGTTGACGAGGACGGCCGCCCGGGCGAGCAGGACCGCACCGTCGGGGGTCGTCAGTTCAATCCGTACGGTGGCGCTCGAACCACGGTGCGCTCCCGTGGCGATACGCAGCGACCGGGTGGGGGCATCGAGCGTGACGGGCACGGTCGATCCCCGGGGGAAGTCGATGCGGTCGGTGAGCACGCGCACCACGGCGGTGACGGCGTACGGGGCGCGACTGTAAAGGGTCACCGGCAAAGCGGTTCCCGAGCCCGTGAGGGTCACCGGACTGGTGTCGATGCGGAACTGATTTATTTGTACGCCCAGCGCGGCCTGAGCCCGGGCAATGGCGGCCTGACGCTCAGCCGGCGAACCCACCAGGGCGGCCTGGAGGCTGTTGACGCGTAGTGACGCGGCGACCGACGTCGAGTCGATGGCGCTCGTGAAGGAGCGGGTCTGGGCGACGAGGTCGGCGTAGGAGGCCGCGTTACGACCATTCCACGCAGGGGTGGACATCGACAGAAGGGCGTGCGTCGTCGGTGCGCCGTCACGCCCGACTAACTCGGGTGACACGGCACCGTCAACGGTGCCCATGTTGATCGTCGGGTCATTGTGCACCGCGCGGAAGAACGAGGCGACGAGTGGGGCCGGCGTGGTGCGCACCGCGGGGCTCAGCACGACCGTGCGACCGGCACTGGCGGGCACAGTGGCCTGGAGAAAATGCAGGGCTCCGACGGCGAGCATGGCTCGGCTGACCGGATCGTGATGTGCCTCGAGAGCCTTTGTCAACGCCGGGTCGGTGGCCGCCGCGGTGAGAGTCGAGTCGGTGGGTGAGAAGGGGAGCCCCCACGCCGTGCCGAGGGCGCCATCGAGCGCTCCCGGAGACACGAGAAGTCGAGACTGTCCGGCCCCGGTCAGGGCGGCCAATTCACCCGCCCCGGGTGCGGTTTCGAGATAGAGGGTCTGGGCGAGTGGGCGACCGCCGAGATCGTGGACCAAGGTGGCCGACTCGTTTAGTTGTCGGGACACTTGGGACGCGAAGCCATTGGCGACGAGCCCGCCGAGGTCCACGTCGCCGGGCAAGGCCCCGACCGACTCCGTGTTGCCACGTTGCAACAAGGTGCTTACGGCGTCGTGCAACGGTGTGCCGTTCATCTGGTTGACGATGTTGAGCACCCGATAGTCCGCGGTCACCGACACGGGGTCGCGTACTTGAGCAAGTGCCGTCAACGTCACCGGACTCGTGGGGGTCGATGCACTGGTCGGATCCAACACGGCTAACCACACCACCCGCAACGGGGTTCCCGTTTTCGCCCCCGGCGCGTGCACCGTCACCAACGACCAGATGGGGTGCGCGGATATCCCCGACAGGGTGATGCGCAGCGGGTACACCCCACCCGCGGCGCTGGTGGGGTAGGGGAGCCGCACTACGAGGGGACTGCGGACGCACGATCCGCCGCCGCCCGGCCCACCTGTGGCACTGAGCGTGACGACGAGCCGAACGGTGGTCGAACAGGTCAACACGGCGGCCGTCGTCGATGACGGCGTGCCACCGGGGGTGGCGAGGAAGGCGTCGAGCCCCTCTCGCGAGGTCAGGCGTGGTAGCAGGGCCACCTCGATGCGTTGGCCCATCGCCCCGGAGGCGTGGAGTGAGAGGGAAATGCGAGCCGTTCCCGCGTTCGACAAAGTGGCCACGGGGGACTGGCCCAGGAGCCGCACGTCGCCGTTCACCGCGCCGGCCCGCGACAGCGACGGCAGCACACCGAGGGACGCCACCACGAGAGCCGTCGCCCACCTCGCTAGTCGGCGAACCATGTTCTTAACGCTACCGGCGGACATTCGGGAGTATTGACCCCCACTACCCTTTAATCACGGTGGTGACGTTCGAACAATCCTTCCTCGCCATCGCCGAGCGCGCGCGGCCGGTGGTGTCGGCCTTCGCCGAAGCCGGTTTCTCCCTCTACGCCGTCGGCGGCGTGGTGCGCGACATCTGGTTGGGTGTCGACCCTTGGGAGATGGCCGAATTCGACTTCACCACGAACGCCCGCCCCGACGACATCGAGCGCCTGCTGCGCCGCCACTGCCAGGCGGTTTGGGACGTGGGTCGGCGATTTGGCACCATCGGGGGCGAACTCGACGGGCTCAAGATCGAGATCACCACGTTCCGCACCGAGTCGTACGTCGACCACTCCCGCAAGCCGGCGGTGGAGTGGGGCGACGACATCGAGATCGACCTGAGCCGCCGCGACTTCACCATCAACGCCATCGCGCTCGACGTGGTGGCGTTGGCGTCGGGAACGCCCTGGGAAGAGACCCTCGTCGACCCCTTCACGGGCATCGCCCACCTCCACGCCCGGCTGCTGAGTGCCCCGAGTGAGCCGGTGGGGCTCTTCCGAGACGATCCGTTGCGCATGCTGCGCGCCGCCCGGTTCGCCTCGCGGTTCAACCTCTCGATCGACCCCGCTCTCGAGGCGGCCGCCCGGGAGGTGGCGCCGTCGTTATCCAAGGTGTCGGTGGAGCGCGTCCAGGGCGAGCTGAGTCTCCTCTTGGTGACCGCCCAACCGTCTATCGGCCTCGACTTCATCGTGCGCACCGGCCTGGCCGATCACTTCCTACCCGAACTGCCCGCACTCCAACTCGAGCAGGACCCCATTCATCAGCACAAGGACGTTCTCGCCCACACCTGGGCGGTGGTGGACAAGACCTCGCCCCGGCTGGTGTTGCGCATGGCCGCGTTGCTCCACGACATCGGCAAGCCCGCCACCCGTGAGATCTCACCGGAAGAAGGGGTGACCTTCCGATTCCACGACTTGGTGGGGGCCCGCATGTCGCGCAAACGGCTGACGGCGCTGAAGTACTCCGACGAGTTCGTCGCCGACGTGAGCCGTCTGGTGGAGCTGCACCTGCGCTTTCACACGTTCAAGATGGGCTGGAGTGACAGCGCGGTGCGCCGCTACGCCTACGACGCCGGCCCATTGCTCGAGGACCTCAACGAACTCACCCGGTGCGACTGCACGACGCGCAACCGGCGCAAAGCTGCCGAACTCGCCGCGCACATGGACACCCTCGAAGAGCGCATCATCGAGATCAACAAGCTTGACGAACACCGTGCCGCCCGCGGCGCCCTCGACGGCGATCAGGTCATGGCACTGTGTGGTGTCGGACCGGGCCCGGCGCTCAAGCGCATTCTCACCTTCTTGCGTGAGATCTATTTCAACGAAGGACACATTGGCGAAGAGGCCGGCGCCGCTCGTGTGACGCAGTGGTGGAACGATCACCATGGCCCGGCTCTTCGCGACGCGGTGCGTGATCTACCCGACCGTCAAGCCGGACTGGCCCTCGAGTACCTGCTGTCACTAGCCGAGTCGGACGAGGCATTCGATCCGGCGCAGGCACCGACTCTGGTGGCGAAGTGGCTCAGCGCACCGCGGACCGAACGCAAAAAACCCGCCCCCTAAGGGGCGGGTTCCTCGCGGAAAAGTGGTCGGTTAGGCCGGCCAGACCGGGTTGGCCGCACCGTGGTCGGCGAACTGCTCGACCATGTCGTGGGCCTCGTCATCGCGGTACTGCACCGGCGGCGACTTCATGAAGTAGGCCGAGGGGCCGAGGATGGGGCCACCGACGCCACGGTCGAGGGCGACCTTGGCGCAGCGCACGGCGTCGATGATGACGCCGGCCGAGTTCGGCGAGTCCCACACCTCGAGCTTGAGCTCGACGTTGAGCGGCACGTCACCGAAGTTGCGGCCCTCCATGCGGATGTAGGCCCACTTGCGGTCCTCGAGCCACGGCACGTGGTCGCTCGGTCCGATGTGCACATTGTCGGCGTCGATGCGGCTGATCTCGAGCTGACTGGTCACGGCTTGGGTCTTCGAGATCTTCTTGCTCTCGAGACGGTCGCGGTCGAGCATGTTCTTGAAGTCCATGTTGCCGCCGACGTTGAGCTGGTAGGTGCGGTCCAGGGTCAGACCACGGTCCTCGAAGAGGCGGGCCAGCACGCGGTGCACGATGGTCGCGCCCACCTGGCTCTTGATGTCGTCACCGATGATCGGCACGCGCGCGTCGGCGAACTTCTTCGCCCAGACGGGGTCCGAGGCGATGAAGACGGGGATGGCGTTCACGAAGGCGACACCGGCGTCGAGCGCGGCCTGGGCGTAGTAGCGCTGGGCCTCTTCCGAGCCGACCGGGAGGTACGACACGAGCACGTCAGCGCGGGCGTCACGCAGGGCCTGGGCCACGTCGATGGACTCGCTCGGCGACTCCTCGATGGAGGCGCGGTAGTACTTGTTCAGACCATCCAGGGTCGGTCCGCGCTGGACGGTCACGCCGAGCGGCGGCACGTCGGCGAACTTGATGGTGTTGTTCATGCCGGCGGTGATGGCCTTGGACAGGTCGCTACCCACCTTGGTGGCGTCGACGTCGAACGCGGCGACGAACTCCAGGTCGCGCACGTGGTACCCACCGAGCACGACGTGCATGAGGCCCGGTACGTTGTCGGCCGGGTCGGCGTCCTTGTAATACGTGACGCCCTGAATCAATGAACTGGCGCAGTTACCCACGCCGGCAATGGCCACACGGATGTTTCCCATGGCTTCTCCTTTTCCTACTTCGTCCTGTTAACGAAGGTCTCGGTGTTGCGTTCGGTGGTCAACAAACCGTCGATCCACGCGAGGTCCAACTCGACACCCTTGGCGGCGTGGTCCATGACCGAGCGCGCATAGGGGTCCAGCTGTTCGTTGTGCGAATGGGCCCGTATTTCGCCCAGACGCTCCACGAGGTCGGCGCGGCGGCGCTCCAGGAGGGCCACGCGCAGAGAAGGGGTGAGGTACTTCGCGAGAGCCATTCGCAACGAGAAGGTCTCGCCACCGGCCAGTGTCGCCGGGTCGGCCAG
This sequence comes from uncultured bacterium, assembly GCA_963978125.1. Taxonomy (GTDB): domain Bacteria; phylum Actinomycetota; class Acidimicrobiia; order Acidimicrobiales; family RAAP-2; genus RAAP-2. The sequence continues at coordinate 13,416 of CAXBRI010000003.1, forward strand.
CAGGGCCATGAACTCCTGGCGGCCCCGCTCGGTGATGCGGTACACCTTGCGACCCCGCCGGCCCATGCCCGAGGCACCGCGCAGGGAGCGCAGAGTGGCTCGCTCACCACTCAAGGAACCCGTTGACAGGCTCGACCCGCGAGGGGCAGCCGGGGTGACGGCCTCCACCAGGCCCTGGCGTTCGAGGCGGGCCAGGGCGGGGTAGATCGAGCCGAAGGAGGCGTTGGCTTGGGCGAGGCGCTCACGCAACTGGGTACGGATTTCGTAGCCGTGGTGGTCACGGTCCATGAGGAGTCCGAGAATGGCGATGTCCAACACGCGGTTCATTATATCGGGTCGTTATATCGGGCTACACAGAGTTGGCGTGACCCGCAATTTTGGGTAAATCATTGGGCGGTACTATGCCCGAGATGGAGCGCAGCCGCCGCAAAAGTTCGGCCGACGGGGCCGTGGTGGAGTTCGGTCTGGTTCGTGCCGTGCTTCTGCAGAAGTTGGCCCAGGGCCTCCTGCGCCGTGAGGATCTCTGCGATGCCCACCCCGAGCTCATACGGGCGGCCACCAATGTGGGCCGTCGTGCGGGGGAGAAGTGTCCGGTGTGCGACGAATGCGAACTTGTGGAAGTCACCTACGTCTTCGGAGCGAAGTTGCCGGCGGGCGGAACCTGCCCCCACTCGCGCGCCGAGCTGCTCAAACTCGAGCGCCGTGCCGAACCCGTTCAGTGTTACGCGGTCGAAGTCTGCACGGCGTGCCGCTTTCATCACCTGGCCCGCAAATGGGTGGCCGGTGGCGTGAGGCCGCGCGTGGCTCGCAACACCGCAACGGGTCGTTCGTGAAGCTGACCGCACCGGCTCTGCGGGCGATCAAGCGCTCGGGTGGTGCGACGCCACTGGTCATGGTCACGGCCTACGACGAGCCCGGAGCGCGCTTCGCCTCGGCTGCTGGCGTCGACATCATTCTCGTGGGCGACTCGGTGGGCAACGTTGTGTTGGGTTTCGATGACACACTGCACGTCACCGTGGACGACATGGTGCGCCACGTGGCCGCCGTGTCGCGGGCCAACCCCGACGCCCACATCGTCGGCGACATGCCGTGGCTCAGTTACCACACGGGTCCCGAGGACGCCGTACGCGCGGCCGGTCGACTCATTCGCGCCGGGGCCGACTCGGTGAAGCTCGAAGGCGGGACGAACCGACTCGACGTGATTCGCGCCATCATTAACGCCGAGATCCCAGTCATGGGTCACATCGGTCTTACTCCTCAGAGCGTGCTCGCGATGGGTGGATTCAAAGTTCAGGGTAAGTCGCGTGACGCCGCGGCACAACTCGTCGCCGACGCACTCGCTCTGCAAGAGGCTGGCATCTTCGGCGTGGTCATCGAAGGTGTGCCGCCCATCGTTGGAGCGCGCCTCACCGAGGCGCTGTCGATTCCCACGATTGGTATCGGCGCCGGCCCCGACACCGACGGTCAGGTTCTGGTTTTCCACGACCTCCTGGGGCTGTCGGGGCGCACCCCGCCGAAGTTCGTGCGCACCTACGCCGACATCGGTTCGCAGATCACTGACGCCATTGCTCGGTACGCCGCCGACGTGCGCGGAGGCGAATTCCCCGGTCCGACCGAGACCTACGCCAATCCGGCGGAATTAACGGATTAGACCCCCTTCGGCCCGTTCCGGTAGGATGAAAGCCCCGCTTCGGCGGGAACACAACAACAAACCCCTGTGCGCTATCCGGTGCACCTGGTTCCCCCGGGAACCTGTCCGGAGGGAAAGGAAACAGGCCATGAGGCCATACGAAACCATGTTGGTGTTCGACACGACCGTCGACGCCCAACAGATCCAAGCCGCACTCGACCGCGCGCTGGACGTGATCAAGAACAACGGTGGGGTTCACGTGAACACCGACCGTTGGGGTAAGCGTCCCCTGGCGTACGAGATCAAGAAGCGGAAAGAGGGCTACTACGTGGTGGTGGAATTCGACGGCGTCGCGGCGACGGTCGACGAGTTGCACCGCATTCTCACGTTGGCCGACGAAGTGCTCCGCTTCAAGATCGTGAAGCGCACCGCCGGTGCGAAGCGCGTCACTGCCCAGGCCTAGCGTCGGCGCACGAGAGAAGAGGAAACATGGCTGATAACACCATCACCATCGTCGGTAATGTCACCCGCGACCCCGAGTTGAAGTTTCTCAACAGCGGCCAGCAGGCTCTGAAGATGTCCGTGGCGGTCAACCGCCGCTGGCAGAACCGTCAGAGCGGCCAGATGGAAGAGAAGACGTCGTACTTCGAAGTCGTCGGTTACGGCCAGCTGGCCGTAAACGTGGCCGAGACCGTCACCAAGGGTATGAGAGTCATCGTCACCGGCCGTCTCGAACAGCGCAGCTGGGAGACCGAGCAGGGTGACAAGCGTTCGATCGTTGAGATCAACGCCGATGAAATCGCCCCGTCGCTGCGGTGGGCCAAGGCCTCCGTCGAGCGCAACCCGCGTGCCGAGGGTGGTCCGAGCGACCGCCCCGCGCCCCGCGCCGCTGAACCGTCGTACAACAACTTTGATGAGGAGCCCTTCTAATGCCCCGTATTAACAACCCCAAGCCGCCGAAGCGCGCGCCGAAGATCGACCTTCGTCGCGGTCAGAAGAAGAAGCCCTGCGCGTTCTGCATGAACGGCGTGGGTTCGGTCGACTACAAGGACCTGCCGGCCCTGCGCAAGTACATCTCGGACCGCGGCAAGATCCGTGGCCGTAAAGTGTCGGGCAACTGCCAGCAGCACCAGCGTGACGTGACCGACGCGATCAAGACCGCGCGTGAACTCGCTCTACTGCCTTACACGCAGCGCACCGTGACCGAGCGTCGTGGCGGCCGCGGTGGTCGTGACGACCGCCGTCCACGTGACAATGATGCGCCCGAGTCGGTAGAGGCCATTGAAGAGGCCGCGATTGACGAGGCTCTCGAGGGTCCGGCCGATGACATCGCAACCGAGGAGGTGGCGCAGTGAAAGTTCTGCTCCGTAGTGACGTGCGCGGCGTCGGACGCCGTGGCGACATCGTCGAGGTGAAGTCCGGGTACGCCCGTAACTTCTTGTTGCCCAGCGGGGCCGCGCTGATCGCGACCGAGGCCACCGAGGCTCAGGCCGCGTCGATGCGCAAGGCCCGTGACCTGCGCGACGCCAAGGACCGCGAGGCCGCCGAGGCCCAGCGCACGGTGATCGAGGGTGTGACCCTCACCATCGCCGCGCGTGCGGGTACCAACGGCCACTTGTTCGGCTCGGTGACCGAGGCCGACGTCGTGAACGCCCTGCGCACGGCGACGGGAATCTCCCTCGACCGCAAGGCCATCGTCATGGACGAGCACCTGAAGGAGCTCGGTTCGGCGACCGTCTCGGCCCACCTGTTTGGCGGGGTCGTGGCGTCGGTGGCCGTGGAGGTCGTCGCCAAGTAGGCCTCGATTTCCCGCAATCTGGTGAGCGCCGGGGCTGGTCCCCGGCGCTTGTCCATTCCCGGCCCGCGTCACAGTGATGCTCCACACTGAGGGGGTGGTTTGCCACAGGGTTTTCCCCATGTTGTTGTTCTAGCGAGACACAGCCCAAATGAGAGACCGTTGAGTACCTATGACGCAGATTGAAAACGACCACCACCGATCGGCGTCGTCACCGGGACGCGTGCCACCGAGCGCCATGGAGGCCGAAGAGTCTCTGCTCGGTGCGATGTTGTTGTCGCATGAAGCGGTGTTGATCGCCGCCGAGACGGTTGACGCCGAGGACTTTTATCGTCCGATGCACGGACAGATCTTCAGTGCGGTTCTCGCTCTGGCCCAGGCCGGTGAGCCAGTGGACTACGTCACGGTGCAGGCCAAGTTGCAAGAGCACGGTGCGCAGTCCATCGAGTTGAGCATCCTGTCGTCGCTGCAGATCAACACGCCCTCGGCGAGCAATGCGCAGCACTACGCCGACCTGGTCCGTGAGAAGGCGCAGCAGCGCCGCCTGATTGCGGTGGCCGGATCCATCGTCGACGACGCCTACGTTCCCACCGACGATGTCGCCGGACTGATCGACGACGCCGAGCGAAAGATCAATCAGATTGGTGACCGTCGCCGGTTCGACTCAGTCACCGAGTTGCACAGCTTGCTACTCGCCGAAGCCGACATCTTGGAACAGCGGGGCGAACTCCGCGGACGAATCAATGGCCTCGAGACCGGATACCGCCAACTCGACGGCATGGTGCAGGGCCTTCAGCCCACCTCTCTCACCATCGTCGGCGCGCGACCGAGTGCCGGTAAGACCGCTTTTGCTCTGGGCATCTTGACCCACGTGGGCGCCGTCGTGAAGCGCCCAGCATTGTTCTTCTCGCTGGAAATGGGTAGTCAGGAATTGGCCGAGCGGGTGTTGGCCTCGACCGCGCGCATTGACTCATCCAAATTGCGCACCGGAAACCTCAACGAAGCCGACTGGAACCGCGCCCAGGACGCCTTCACCTACCTGCAGTCGGCGAAGATCTTCATCGACGACAATCCCGCCCTGACGGTGATGGACATTCGTGCCCGCGCGCGACGCATCAAGCAGCAAAACGGCGACCTGGGTGTCATCATCATCGACTACCTCCAGCTCATGACGTCGCGGAGCCGGGCCGAGAATCGCCAGGTGGAAGTGTCGGAGATGAGCCGCGCGTTGAAGATTCTCGCCCGTGAAATCGAGTGCCCCGTCATAGCCCTGTCCCAGTTGTCGCGAAAGCTCGAGGAACGGTCGGACAAGCGACCTATCATGTCGGACCTTCGTGAGTCGGGTTCGCTGGAACAAGACGCCGACGTGGTGCTGTTTATTCACCGCCCCGAGCAGTTCGGTCAGGTCCCCAACGACCAGATTTCCAACGCCGAAATCATCGTGGGTAAGAACCGAAACGGCCCGACCGGTTCGGCCCATCTGACCTGGCGGGGCGAGTTCGCGCGCTTCGACAACATCGCCGACGCGGGCGCCGTCTAGTTCGACACGGCCCCGGCGCAGAGCTCCCACAACCGCTGCGCGCTGTCAGGGTCCAGGGCGTGGGGCATGACGCCGGTCATCGGCGATGACGCGTCCCACGGCTTGGCTTCCAGATCGGAAGAGCGTCGTGTAGGGAAAGAGTGTAGATCTCGGTGGTCGCCGTATCATTAAAAAAAAAA
>CAXBRI010000004.1:0-17356 GCA_963978125.1 uncultured bacterium
GGCATACGAGATAAGGCCACGTGACTGGAGTTCAGACGTGTGCTCTTCCGATCTATGTTCTTGGCGAGGTCGCCGGCCGAGAAGCTCACCTTGCCCACGCGCAGCTGAACGTTGCCGACCTTGTCGGTGCGGTACTCCACGCGTCCACCCTTGAACTCCGAGACGGCCTTGGCGACGTCCATGGTCACGGTGCCGGTCTTGGGGTTGGGCATCAGACCACGGGGTCCGAGCACGCGGCCCAGTCCACCGACCTGGCCCATGAGGTCCGGAGTCGCGATGGCGATGTCGAAGTCGAGGAATCCGCCGGCCACCTTGGCGACGAGGTCGTCGGCACCGACGATGTCGGCACCGGCGTCACGGGCGGCCTGGGCGTTCTCACCGGCGGCGAACACGGCGACGCGGTTGGTCTTACCGGTGCCGGCGGGCAGCGACAAGGTGCCGCGCACAATCTGCTCGGCCTTACGAGGGTCGACGCCCAGACGCACCGCCAACTCGACGGTCTCGTCGAACTTGGCGGTGGCCACGGCCTTGACCTTCTCCACTGCCTCCATCACCGTGAGAGTGCTCTCGCGGTCGACCTGGGACAGGGCCTGGGTGTACTTCTTTCCGTGCTTCATGGTCTCTTCTCCTAGCCCGCGACCGCGATACCCATGGAACGGGCGGTTCCGGCCACCTGCAACTTGGCGGCTTCGAGGTCCTCGGTGTTGAGGTCCTTCAACTTGGTCTTCGCGATCTCCTCGACCTGGGCCATGGTGACCGACGCAACCGTCTCACGGCCGGCGATCTTGGCACCCTTGTCGATGCCCGCGGCCTGGCGCAGCAGCACCGGGGTCGGCGGGGTCTTGAGGATGAACGTGAAGGTGCGGTCCTCGTAGATGGAGATCTCCACCGGGATGACGGTGCCCTTCATGGACTCGGTGGCCGCGTTGTACTGCTTGCAGAACTCCATGGTCTGGATACCGTGCGGTCCCAGAGCGGTACCGACCGGCGGCGCCGGGGTCGCCCCACCGGCGTCCAGCTGGATCTTGACGATTGCCGTGACCTTCTTAGCCATAACTACTCCTTAAACGTCCTAAACCTTGGTGACCTGGGTGAAGTCCAACTCGACCGGCGTCTCGCGGCCGAAGATGTCGACGAGCACCTTGAGCTTGAGCTGGTCCTCGTTGATCTCGGCCACGTGGCCCGAGAACGTCGCGAAGGGACCGCTCTTGATCTGCACGGTGTCGTTGATTTCGAACTCGTGCTGGGGTCCGCGGCGCTTGGCGACCGGGGCGGCCTCGCCCTCGACGACCGGGCGGATGATGTTCTCCACCTCGCGGCGGGTCAGCGCCGTGGGCTTGGTCTTCTCGGCGCCGACGAAGCCGGTCACGCCGGGGGTCGAGCCGATGACGTAGAAGATTTCGGGGTCCGGCTCGCAACGCACCAGCAGGTAGCTGGGGAACATGCGGACCGACTTCTGGTCCTTCTTGCCACCCTTGAAGACGGTGACGTCCTCTTCCGGCGAGTAGATCTCGTAAATCTGGTCACCGAGGTCACGAACCTTGATGATGTTCGCCAGGGCCGCGATGACCTTCTTTTCGTGGCCGGCGAAGGTGTGGATGATGTACCAGCGACCGGGACGGTCGTAGGCCGACTCGACCTCGGGGGCGTCGTCCTCTTCGTCCTCGAGAATCGTGACGTCCTCGACCTGGGACTCGATGGTCTCGTCGGCCGGTTCGTTCTCGTGCGTGGTGTCGATGTCACTCATGTCGGCCTACTTCTGGAAAAGGAACGTGACGAACTTGGAAAAACCAACGCCCAATCCGAAGATAAGGGCGATCATGAACACCAGCACGAACAAGACGATGCCGGTGTAGTTGTTCACCTCGGGCCGCGTGGGCCACGCCACCTGGCGCATCTCCTCGCGGATCTCCTTGACGAACTGCTTGAGGCCGACGCGCTCGCGACGACGGCGCTGCACGTCGGCGGCCGTGGTGCGGCGTGAGGAGGTGGCGGTGCCGTCGGCACCCACCTGCCCCTGCCGGGCCATCATGCGCTTCTGTTCGCGGTTCATCGTCTTCTTTCGTGTCGTCCTGCTTGGCAGGGCAGGAGGGACTCGAACCCCCAACCCCCGGTTTTGGAGACCGGTGCTCTACCAATTGAGCCACTGCCCTACGCGGCCCTAGGGCCGGGAAGGAACAGCAAGCCTACCACCCCCGCCAGGGGGCGATTTTTAGCGAGTTTCCTTGTGGAGCGTGTGGCGACGCTCCCACTGGCAGTACTTCTTCATCTCGATGCGGTCACGGTCGTTCATCTTGTTCTTCATCGTGATGTAGTTACGCCGCTTGCACTCTTCGCAGGCCAGGGTCACCTGCACCCGCTTCTCGTTCTTGGCCATGTCCTACTCCTCTATTCCTGCCGGTACTTCTGTACTGCGCGCGGCCCGAAAGCCTGCCTGGTAGCGGCGGAGGGAGTCGAACCCTCGACACCACGATTATGAGCCGTGTGCTCTAACCACCTGAGCTACGCCGCCTGGCGAGCCCTCTGTCGGGATTGAACCGACGACCCCTTCCTTACCATGGAAGTGCTCTACCACTGAGCTAAGAGGGCGTTCCCATCACAAAGACAGGAGTCGCGAGTCTACCGTCAGAAGGGGGCGCTCTTCCAACTGACCCGCACTACCCTTGAAATATGCGTGTGCGACTGGTCGAAACCGACGACGCCGACGCCCTGATGGCGATTTACAACCCCGAAGTCGTGGAAACCACGGTCACGTTCGACCTGGTACCCCGGTCCCGCGAGGAGCAACTGGTTTGGATTGATGAACACCGGGGGACCCACCCGGCCCTCGTGGCCATCAATGAAGAGGACGATCTGGGCGAAATCGGGGCGCGGGGGGAGAAAATCCTAGGCTTCGCCGTGGTCTCACCCTTCCGGAACCGCCCGGCCTACTTCACCACCGTGGAGAACTCCGTCTACGTCCACCGAGGCGCCCGGGGCCGCGGCGTCGGCGAGTTCCTACTGCGCGCCCTCATGGACCAGGCCGCCGAAATGGGTTTCCACTCGCTGATCGCGCGCATCGTCGGCGAGAACTCCGGCTCCATCCGCCTCCACGAGAAGTGCGGTTTCACCCTCGTGGGCACGGAACTCGAGGTCGGACGCAAGCACGGTCGCTGGCTCGACGTCGTCGAGTACCAGTACGTCGTGCCCGAGGTTCGTTAGGGCTCGAGTTCGGCGAGGCCCTGTTCGGGCCACGACCACTGGGTCCATCGGCCCATCGGAGCCACCAACACACCACCCAGCGTGGCCAAAGCCAACGCAATCAGCAGCGGGTTGGCGTGCAAGAGACCGGCCAGCAGTTCACGGCCGCCGGGCAGACCGATGAATGGGCCGACGATGGAGAGCGCGAGCAACCAGAAGTGTTCACGGCCCTGATAGCACGCGGCGAGCACCACGAGCCCCCACCCGAAGTACCACGGCTGCACGACGGGGCCGAGCACGACAACCAGAACGAGTGCCACACCGAGTGAGCGCACCCAACCTCGATGCTCCCCTCGCCACAGCAGCCAGGCGAAATAGATCAATGCCGTCGTGAGACCGAGAAATCGTGTCACTGACAGAACGGGCGTGGTCGAGACACCCCAGCCCAGCGCGTTGAAGATCTTGGACAGTCCGAGGCCGATGCCGGTCGCCGGTGCCGCCCACGAACGGACGGTGCCATTCGACAACAGGTTTCCCACCCAGCCGAAACCGAACCCCGCGAGAAGTGTCCACACACTCAAGGTCGCGGCCGTGATGACGCCGGCGCCCACAACGGGTCGCACCCGTTCTCGCCACTTCGCGCCCGGCCCGCGCCACGTCCAGGCAATAAAGGCGAGCCCGTAGAGGGCCGGCGCCTTCACCGCGGCGGCCGACGCGCAGAGCACGACGGCCCACACGAATCGCCGTCGAACCGCGGCGGCCAAGCCCAACACGAGCAGACCGGCCATCAAACCGTCGTTGTGTGCGCCACCCACCAACGTGAGAAGCACCAGAGGGTTCAGTGCAGAGAGCGCGAGCGCCTCACCGGGGTCGCGCCCGAGAGCACGGGCTAACGCCGTCACCCCGAGGCCGATCATTACCGCCGCCAACGCGGCGAGGATGCGAAGGCCGACGACCGTGGCCAACTGGTGGTGGCCGGTCAACTTCGCCATCGATCCATCAAGGAACAAGAAGAGTGGCCCGTAGGGTGCCGGGGTGTTCCACCACAACGGGTCGACTGGGTTGACGTACGGACTCGAACCCAACGTCTGGGGTCCGTACACGTAGGGACTGATCGCGTGGCTCGTCATCTCGCCCTGCGCCGCGTAAGAGAAAACATCGCGGCTGAACAGCGGCGGGGCGATCACCATCGGAATGACCCACAATGCGAAGACCCACCACAGTTGCCTCACCGGAGCGCCGCCGTGAATCTTCATCACTTCGACGAGGCGCAGCCACACGCGCATAATCAAGAGCAGTCCGCCCCACACCATCACGATCGAAAGCAGGTACTTCGTCTCGCTGGGATTGCCCACGGGATTCAAGGCCGGTTCGCCGAAGAACCACGTGCGGTGCATGTTGAGCTTGAACGGCGAGTTGGTGAAGGAGCAGCCGGCGACCACCAGGGTCAGCGCGAGAGCGCCGAGCAGGGCCGGCTGCCACAAGAATCCCCACCCCTCAAAGGGGCCCGGGGTGAAACGCCCCAACGGCGTGTAGCGCCGTTCGAGATAGACGATGAAGGCCTCGAGTCGCGCGGCGAAACGCTGGTAGCCGTGCCCAATGGCGCGGCCCACGGCACGCAGTCTGCGCACGGCACTCCTCTCGACGACCCGTGCCACGGTACCCCAGCACCACGGCATTTCGGACGTGACGATGCGCCAGGCGCATCGTCGTTGGTGGGCCGGGAGGGATTTGAACCCCCGTAGGCAAAGCCGTCTGGTTTACAGCCAGATCCCATTGGCCGCTCGGGCACCGACCCGTCCGCCATCCTAGTTGCCCCACGGAACCCCGCCAAAAGCGCCCCTACAATTGACTCATGCCCACTTTCGACGTCGTGTCCGAACTCGACTTGCAAGAAGTCCGCAACGCCGTGGACCAGGCCAACCGTGAGGCCTCCAACCGCTTCGACTTCAAAGGGACCGATGCCCGCATCGACTTCTCCGAGAAGGAGCTCACGCTGCACGCTTCCACCGAGGACCGTCTGCGCGCGCTCTACACCCTGCTCGAAGAGAAGATGGTCAAGCGGTCGGTGTCGTTGAAGTCCCTCGAACCCGGCAAGATCGAAGAGGCCTCGCACCAGAGTGCCCGTCAGAAGGTCGCCCTCAAGGCCGGTATCTCCCAGGAGATCGGCAAGCAGATCAACAAGATCATCAAGGACTCGGGCCTCAAGGGCGTCAGCTCATCCATCCAGGGTGACCAGGTTCGCGTCACCGGCAAGCAGCGCGACGATTTGCAGTCAGCCATAGCACTGCTGAAGGAGTCGGACCTACCGGTGCCGCTCCAATTCACGAACTTCCGCGACTAGTCCGAGCCCTCGTCGACGTTCAGTTCGGCGTGCAGGTCCACGTGGGGACCCACGTGGAAGATGCGGTTAAACACGAGCAGCTTCAGAACCCAGAAGAGTCCGAACGAGGCGAGGTTGGTTCCTGACACGAGCGCCGTGTTCACGATGTGCTGCCAGTGGTGAGCCTTCACTTCGTGACGGGCCCACAGTGCGCCGATCTGCGACACGCCGATGCCGAGAAATGACATCGTCCAGAAGGGGATGACCTCTTTGCGCCAGTGGCTGCGTCCGCGCTTGCCCCAGGTCCACGTGCGGTTCAAGTAATAGGCGGGGAAACTGGCAATCACGTTGCCCGTCAGCGTCGCCCACAACACACCGGGAATGATGCGGAATCCGTAGAGCACGGCGATTGACGTGAAGGAAACGGCGGTCGAGACGGCCGAGACCATGGTGAAGCGGATGAGCTTGCGTGCCCGCGGGCTGCGCATCCACGAAAGGGAGGGCGACTCCGTCACGGACATGGGTTCCACCCTACCCCTGCGCGAACGGACGTTCCCGTGCGCCTGTCAGAATGGAGACGTGACCGCCGCTCTCGACTTTCTCCTGGAACTGCTTGACCTGGAAGCGATTGAGGTCAACATCTTCCGCGGCCGCCACCCCCAAGAAGAACGGCAAAGGACCTTCGGCGGACAGGTCGCGGCCCAGGCGCTGATGGCGGCGGGACGCACCGTGGAGTCGGGGCGGGTCCACTCTCTGCACTCCTACTTCCTGCGCCCCGGCGACCCGACCACCCCGATCCTTTACGAGGTCGACCGCATCCGTGACGGACGCAGTTTCACGACCCGCCGAGTGGTCGCCATTCAGCACGGCCGGGCCATCTACAACATGCAGGCCAGTTTTCACACGGACGAGACGAGCCTCGCCCACCAAATGCCAATGCCGGCCGCCCCGGCGCCCGAATCGATTCCGCCGCTCGCCGAGCGCATCAAGAACGAGTACGGCAACATCGACGAGTGGTTCAAGCGTGCCCACCCGATTGACCAACGCTTCGTCGGTGAACTGCCCTGGAGCCCCGACCGTCACAAGGAGCCCCACCAGCAAATCTGGATTAAGGCCGACGGCGTGATGCCGGCCGATGACCAGTTGTTGCACGACTGCGTCGTGACCTACGCCTCGGACATGAGCCTCTTCGACGCGATTCTCGCGCCGCACTCCATCCGCTGGGACGATGGCACCTTCATGGGTGCTTCCATCGACCACTGCATGTGGTTCCACCACCCCGTCAAGGCCGACGAGTGGCTCCTCTACGACATGGAGTCACCCATCGCCTACGGCGGACGTGGCGTGGCCCACGGATTTCTCTTCAACGAGGCCGGCGAGCTCAAGGTCTCGATGGTCCAAGAGGGCCTCACGCGCCTCATCGACCCGTCGAAGCGCTCACAGTGACCTTCGACGAACGTCGTCGCGACTACGACGCCGCCACCGGCGAGTTCCTCGCTCTGGCGAACTCGGTGGATGACAGCCTCGTCGACCGACGCGTCGAGGGTGGATGGTCGGCTCGCCAGGTGATGCACCACATGGCCGATTCGGAGATGCAGTCGGCCGTGCGCCTTCGTCGCCTGGTGGCCGAAGCGCCGGGCAGCTCCATCCAGGGATACGACGAGGCGGCGTGGGCGCAGAACCCAGCTCTCGGTTACCAGACCAGCGACTGGCGTCCAGCGTTGCAGCTCATCGCGGCGGTACGGTCTTCGTCGAGTGCCGTGCTGTCACGACTCACCGATGCCGACCTCGCCCGCGAAGGGATACACACCGAGTCGGGCCGCTACACCCTCGACCAGTGGCTCGACATCTACACCCGCCACCCCCGTGAGCACGCGGCCCAGATGCGCGAGGCGATGGGGCTCTAGCGCTGAGCCATCGGGACGTAGTCCCGCGTGTCGGGCCCGATGTAGAGCTGGCGGGGCCGGGCAATCTTCATGTCCTGGTCCAGCAGTTCCTTGTAGTGAGCCAACCAACCCGCGGTGCGCGGAATGGCGAAGAGCACCGTGAACATCTCGGTCGGGAAACCCATGGCCTGGTAGATCAGGCCCGAGTAGAAGTCGACGTTCGGGTACAGGCGGCGCGAGATGAAGTAGTCGTCTTTCAAAGCAACCTCTTCGAGCGCGAGCGCGATGTCGAGCAGCGGGTTCTTGCCGGTGACGGCGAAGACCTGGTCGGCCGTCTGCTTGATGATCTTGGCCCGCGGGTCGTAGTTCTTGTACACGCGGTGGCCGAAACCCTCGAGCATGACCTTGCCCTGTTTGACCGTCTCGATGTAGGCCGGCACGTTCTCGATCGAACCGATGCGGCGCAACATCTTCAACACGGCCTCGTTGGCGCCGCCGTGACGCGGACCGTACAGGGCGGCCGTCGCGGCGGCCGTGGCCGAGTAGGGGTCGGCGTGCGACGACGCGGTCACGCGCATTGCGGTGGTGCCGCAGTTCTGCTCGTGGTCGGCGTGCAGGATGAACAAGACGTCGAGTGCACGAGCGAGCACGGGGTCGGCTTCGTAGCGGGGCTCGGCGACCTTCCACATCATCGACAGGAAGTTCTGGGTGTAGCTGAGCGTGTTATCGGGGTAGACGAAGGGCATGCCGACCGAGAAGCGGTGCGCGGCGGCGGCGAGCGTCGGCATCTTGGCGATGAGGCGGACGATCTGGCGGTGCAGCACGGTCGGGTCCGAGAGGTCCTTCGCGTCCTTGTAGTACGTCGACAGGGCGGCGATGGCCGAGACCAACATGCCCATCGGGTGGGCGTCGTAGTTGAAACCCTCGAGGAAGCGCTTGCGCACGTTCTCGTGGATGAACGTATGGTACGTGACCTCGCGCTCCCACTCGGCCATCTGGGTCGGCGTGGGCAACTCACCGTTCAAGAGCAGGTAGGCGACTTCGAGGTAGTTCGACTTCTCGGCGAGCTGCTCGATGGGGTATCCGCGATAGCGCAGGATGCCGGCGTCACCGTCGAGGTAGGTGATGGCCGATTCGGCGGCCGCGGTCGCCATGAAGCCGGGGTCGTAAAACCACACGCCGGGAACGGCACCCGAGAAATCCTTGGCGGCGATTCCACCGTTGACGATGAGAATTTCACGCGATTCGCCGGTTCGGTTGTCGGTCACGGTAATTGAGTGCGTCACGGTTCCACCCCAGGTAACTAGTTCGCTCCCATCGTAGGCGCAGGGCTTGCGGCACCAATCCGGCCTCAGGCCCCCGACTCCCCCAGCACCACCCGATAGGTACGGCTCAACGACCAACCCGGGGCGGCGGGTGCACCCACGACCGAGATCGTCAAAGTCGCACGTTCACGAGCAGCCGTGTGCAACAACGGTGGCGTCAGCGCCACGGAACGAAGCGCCCCAATCACCACATCACGACTCCACTCGAGGGGGCTGGCTCCCGCGCTTCGCGTGCGCAGGGTGACGCGCACGGTGACCGATTGGCGCACCACCGCGAAATTCGTCACGGTCACGCCGACGTGCACGCGGCTGACCGGCGCCAGCGACAACACACCGGTGGGCGCGGGTAGCGGGGAGGGACGAATGGCCACGGCTGTCAAGCCGACCGCACGTCGCAACGCCAACGTGGGCGATGACGTCAATTTCGTCACGGCCCCGCCACGCACCGATGTCACCAACGTTCCCGAGAGTCCGGGAAGCACCGACGCCCCGGGCTCACCGTGCCACGCGCGACGGTCGCGCTTCCAGCTCGACGTGGTGTTCTCGAGAGTGACCAACGGAGTCGGGTCCGAAGATGTCCCCGACCACGGAAGCGAGAGGCGCCGGGCCACATCGGTCAGCACCGAGGAGAGTGCGCCGAGTCGTTCGTGCGCCACGCTCACTAAGCGGAGGTTGAGTCCGTTGCTGACGTCGGGCGTGCGAAGGGTCTCGACAAGTGTTTCGAGGGCGCGTTCACGTGCCGAGAGTCCCTGTAAGCGGGCCCAGAACACGACCCGGGACAGCCGGTCGCCGTGAGTGAGGAGGTACACGGTGTCGGCTTCGAGTCCGTTGATTTGGCCGATGACACTGTCGGCCTGGGCGGCGAAGTTCGCATTCACACTGGCGACCGCCGACGGCGAGGCGTGGCCGGCACGGCTCACCTCACGGGCGAACACCAACACCAGAAGGGTGAGCGCGGCTAGCACCCACAACAACACATCCCGACGTCGTTGCGTGCGCGATCGGGCCACGGGAGGTCACGATACCCGCGGGTGAGCGTGCGCACCCGGGCGGGCGGTCGTAACTTGGAGGCGTGGCCGACCTCGTCTCCCCTCCCGCCGGCGACCCGCTTCGCCTCGGCCCTGAAGTCACCCGGCTCCTCGCTCTCGTGGGCGAAGCCATCGCCGGAGCGACTCACGCCTTGTTGGCCAACGACCGCGACCTCGCCAAATCGGTGGTCGACCGTGACGGAGCCATCGACCGGCTCACCAACGAGTTGCTGGCCGACGTGGAGCACCGGCTCGTGCACGACGACTCGTTGACCTCGGACGAGCGTCGCCGTCTCATGGTGGTCATGCGCGTACTGCCCGAGATTGAGCGAAACGGCGACCTCGCGGAGCACATCGCCCGGCGTGCCGCGCGGGGACTCGGTTCGGAGATATCGCCCCGTGGTCGTGGGCTGTTGGAGCGCATGGGCGAAGTCGCCGCCACCATCTGGCGCGAAGCCACCGACGTGTTACTGGACAACCGCCGGGACGATCACGCGGCCATCGAGGACATCGACGACGAAATGGATGATCTCCACGTGTCACTCACGGCCGAGTTGACGTCAGGGTCGATGTCCGTTCCCGTCGCGGTGGACGTGGCGCTCATCGCCCGCTTCTACGAACGTTTTGGGGACCACGCCGTCAATCTGGCGCGGCGCCAGTTCCACCTCGGCGGGGATTAACGACCCGCGAGGATTTCGGCGATCTGCACCGCATTGAGCGCAGCGCCCTTGCGCAGATTGTCACTCGAGAGGAACAGCGAGAGTCCGTTCGCGAAGAGGCTGGCCGGACGGATGCGTCCGACGTACGTCGGATCTTGACCGGCGGCGTGACGGGGCGTCGGCAGATCGCTCAACACCACGCCCGGCGCACCGGACAACAGAGACGTCGCCTCGGCCGGCGATATCGGACGCTCGAATCCGGCGGTGATCGCCAGCGAGTGACCGGTGAAGACGGGTACCCGCACGCAGTGGCCGTCGACGACTAGGTGGGGTATGTCGAGAATCTTGCGGCTCTCGAAGCGCAACTTCTGCTCCTCGCCTGTCTCGAGTGTGCCGTCGTCGACCACGGTGCCCGCCAGGGGCACGACGTTGTGCGCGATGGTCATCGGAAACTTGACCCCGGGCTCGAGCGCGAAGGCCGAGCCGTCGAAGGTCAGAACCCGCGGGTCGCGGTCACGGGTGGCGTCGAGTTGACCGGCCAACTCGTCCACGCCCTCGCGGCCCGCACCGCTCACCGCTTGGTACGTGGCGACGAAGAGGTGCGTCAGTCCGGCGACCCGGTGCAGCGGCGCGAGCACCGGCATGGCCGCCATGGTCGTGCAGTTGGGGTTGGCCACGATGCCCTTGGGGATCGAAGTCAGCGCGTCGGGGTTGACTTCGGACACCACGAGGGGAACCTCGGGGTCCATCCGCCACGCCGACGAGTTGTCGACGACGATGGCACCGGCGGCGGCCATCTTCGGGGAGAGTTCCCGCGAGGACGTGGCACCGGCCGAGGCCAGCGCTACCTCAATACCCGTGAAGTCGGCCATTGCGGCATCTTCAACCACGACCTGCTCGCCGTTCCACTCCAGAGTTGTACCGGCCGAGCGGCTCGATCCGAAGAAACGGATGTCATCGACGGGGAAATTGCGCTCACGCAACAGAGCGCGCATAACGGTTCCCACCTGACCGGTGGCCCCGACAACGGCGATACGCATGAACGAAGTCTAGGAGTCGGCGTCGAGGCCGAAGGCCGTGTGCAGCGCCCGCACGGCGTCGCCCACCTTGTTGGCCCGCACCACGCACGAGATGCGGATCGAACTCGTCGAAATCATTTCGATGTTGATGCCGTGGGCCGACAGGGTCTCGAACATCAGGGCCGTGACGCCCGGGCTCGACTTCATGCCCGCCCCGACGACCGACACCCGTCCGATTTGGTCGTCACTGGTCACCGCAGCGGCACCGATCTGCGCGCGAATCTTCTCGCAGGCGACCATCGCCGCGTCCAGATCGGTCTTACCGACCGTGAAGGAGATATCGGTGAGGCCGTTGGCTCCCGAGTTCTGCACGATCATGTCCACGTTGATGCCACGGTCGGCGAGTTCGCGGAACAACGTCGCCGCGACGCCGGGCTGGTCGGGCACGCCCGACACCGTGACCTTGGCTTCCGACACATCGTCGGTGATGGCCGATACGACGGCGTCTTCCATGGTGCTGTCCTCCTCAACTACCCAGGTGCCCGGTTCCCAGGTGAAACTTGACCGCACGTGCAACGGCACGTGGTGTCGGCGGGCGAATTCGACCGAACGCAGCATGAGGACGCGGCCACCGGTGGCCGCCATTTCCATCATCTCGTCGGAACTGATGCGAGCCAGGCGTCGGGCCTTCGGGACCACGCGCGGATCGGCGGAGAACACCCCGGTCACGTCGGTGTAGATCTCGGAGGCCGCCGCGTCATTCACAACCGCCAGGGCCACCGCCGTCACGTCGGAGCCGCCTCGACCCAGGGTGGTGATGTCGCGCTCAGTCGACACGCCCTGGAATCCGGCGACCACGGGAACGAGTCCCTGATCGAGCGCTTCACGGATCCGGTCGGGGTGAATCTCGAGAATCTTGGCCTTGGTGTGAGCGGTGTCGGTGATGATGCCGGCCTGGGATCCGGTAAAGGACGCGGCGTCCACGCCCACGTTCTTCAGGGCCATGGAGACCAGCGCCATCGAAATTCGCTCGCCGGAGGTGAGAAGCATGTCGAGTTCGCGGGGTGGCCGCGTCGGCGACACCTCGTCGGCCAGGCGCAGTAACTCGTCGGTCTGCTTGCCCATGGCCGATACAACCACGACGACGTCGTTGCCCTCCGACTTGGTGCGCGCCACGTGGTCGGCGACGGCCCGGATGCGCTCCGCATCACCGACGGACGTGCCGCCGAATTTCTGAACGATGAGCGCCATGGCTCTCGAGATTACTAGGAGCCCCCGCGACGTTCGGAGGTGACAACTAACATCGACCGAATGGCAACGACCAAACGTGAACGACAGAAGGCGGCCCGCCGGCTCAAGATAGAACAGCAGCGTCGCGAGGCGGCCCGTCGACGCAACGTGCGCCGCACGGTCATCGTGTCCGTGATTGCCGTGGTGGTTGTCCTTTCTGGTTCGCTGCTCTTCGCCGGTTCGTCCGGCAACAACACCAGCACTACGACGCTGGCCACCTCAACGACCCTCGCCACGACCACGACGACCTCGTTGTCGACCACGACGACGGTCACACCCCAAGCCTGGACCCCCGTCACTGAGCCCCAGGCCGCGGGCAAGTTCGGCACGGAACCCACCGTGGTGGTACCGACCTCAGCCGCACCCACCGTTCCCGAGCGCACCGATCTCATCGCCGGCACGGGCACGACGCTCAACACGGGCGATACGTTCAGCATCGAGTACGTGTTGGCCGACTACGCAACGCACAAAGTGCTGCAGAGCTCGTGGCCGAAACCCTTCTCGTCGACTCTCGACACGGGACATCTCATCCTCGGTTGGGTGAGTGGCCTGCCGGGCATGAAAGTCGGCGGGCGCCGCGAACTCGTCCTGCCGCCGAGTCTCGGTTACGGCAGCACCGGGTACGGGGGGATCCCGCCGAACGACACCCTGATCTTCGTGGTCGACCTCGTGTCGGTCACCCCGGCCAAGTAACCAAGGAGCACCGTGACTGACATTCCCGCCGCCGACGGATCAAGTCCGCAGCGCCAGCGTTTCGACGCGGCGCCGTCGATGATTATCGATCCGACCCGCACGTATCACGCCACGATGGTCACCACGAAGGGGACCATGGAGCTGTGGCTCGACGCGGCCGGTGCGCCGAACACGGTGAACAGCTTCGTCTTCCTGGCGCGCTGGCACTACTTCGACGGCATCGTCTTCCACCGCGTGATTCCGGGCTTCGTCCTCCAAGGTGGCGACCCCACCGGAACGGGAACGGGCGGACCGGGATATCGCTTCGACGACGAATTGCCCAAGGCCGGCCGTTACGAAATTGGTTCGTTGGCCATGGCCAACGCCGGCCCCAACACCAACGGCTCCCAGTTCTTCATCATCTCGGGACCCGATGGCGTGCGTCTGCCTCCGCTCTACGCACTCTTCGGCAAGGTCGTAAAGGGTCTCGACGTCGTACAGGCCATCAACGACATTGGCAGTCCGTCGGGTGCTCCGCGTGAACGCGTGATCATCGAATCGGTGACCATCACCGAAGCCGACGCCTAAAGCGCGGAGACGACCCCCGCGCGGGTGACCGCGACATCGCCCACGAGAACCCGCCAGCCAACATCGGTGCGAATCAGCACCGCCGTATCACCCATCAGTGCCACCGTTGCGGCGCCCAGCAGCCCCACGGTTCGGCGATCGGCCACCTCATTTTCGCAGGTTCCCACCACTAGGTCGTCGAAACGTCCGAGTCCCGTGGTCGGCGCACCACCACGCGGATCGATCATCACGCTCCCGAGAACCGACGAAACGGCACCGACGGCCGCCACTCGTCGAGCATTCACGAGAGCCTCACCCACGGAGGTTCCCCGCCACACGGTCCGTGCGTGCAGTGCGGCGCCGTCGGGCACGAGAACTACATCGGCATCTTCCAGGCGGCGAGCAAAGTAGGGCTCGTTCGCGCCTGAGCGGTCCGTGACCATCAAGCCTTCGACTCGGGCACCACGAGCGGTGAGTTGGTCACTGACCGTGATGAGTACGGCTTCGGGGCCGGCGAACGCTGCCGCCGTGGGCACGACCACCACGTCGGCGTCCGCGAGTTCAATGCCCGTCGTCTCCCACGACGACGTCAACGCGTCGAGCGATCTCGCTACCAGGGTGAGGCGGTCCATACGCCAGTTTTTCATTTGGGGAGCGTTGTTACCCACGAGTAAGGTGCGCCTATGAGTTTCTCCATTGTGGGCGTTGTCGGGTCGGGAATTATGGCGAGCGGCATCGCCGAAGTCGTCGCCGCGTCGGGTTCCGAGGTCGTCGTGCGGGCGCGAAGCCAGTCGAGCCTGGATTCGATGCTGAAGGGCCTCGACAAGTCCCTGGCCCGTCAGGTCGAGCGCGGCAAGCGCACCGAGGATGACGCCGCGGCCCTGCGCGCTCGCGTGCGCGGCACGACCGACATCGCCGACCTCGCCAACTGCGACCTGGTGATCGAGTCGGTCGTCGAGGACCTTGAGGTCAAGCTCCCGCTGTTCCGCGAACTGGACGCCGCCGTTAAGGAAGGTGCCATTCTCGCCACCAACACGTCGACGCTGCCGGTCGTGGACATGGCCCGCGTGACGTCGCGCCCCGACAAGGTTGTCGGCGTGCACTTCTTCAACCCGGCCACCGCGATGTCCCTCGTCGAAGTGGTTCGCCCCTTGACCGCCAGTGACGACACGGTGGCCGCCGTGACGGCCTTCGCCGCCGCCTGTGGCAAGGAGCCCGTCGAGGTGAAGGACCAGGCCGGCTTCGTGGTCAATGCCCTCCTCTTCCCCTACCTCAATAACGCCATCCGCCTGCTCGAACTCGGTGTCGCCTCTAAGGAGGGCATCGACACGGCGATGAAGGGTGGCTGTGGATTCCCCATGGGCCCCTTCGCCCTGCTCGACCTCGTGGGACTCGACACGTCGCTGGCGATTCTCGAGGCGCTCCACGCCGAGTACGCCGACGACCACATGGCCCCCCGGCCGATGCTGCGTCGTTTGGTGAGCGCCGGTCACCTGGGCCGCAAGAGTGGCCGCGGCTTCTACGACTACGCGAAGTAGGTCCGACGTGGTGGAGCGTGCCAAGCCCTGGGTCATGAGGACCTACTCGGGTCACTCCACTCCGGCCAAGTCCAACGAGCTCTACCGTTCCAACCTCGCCAAGGGTCAAACCGGGCTGTCCATCGCCTTCGACCTGCCGACCCAGACCGGCTACGACCCCGATGACGAGATGGCGCGCGGCGAGGTCGGCAAGGTCGGCGTGCCCATCGCCCACCTGGGCAACCTGCGCACGCTGCTCGCCGGGATTCCCCTCGCCGAGAGCAACACCTCGATGACCATCAACGCCACCGCCGCCTGGCTGTGGGGTCTCTACCTCGCCCTCGCCGAGGAACAGGGCGTGGACCCGGCCGTGCTCGCGGGCACCACGCAGAACGACATCGTCAAGGAGTACCTCAGTCGCGGGACGCACATCTTCGCGCCCGAACCCTCACGCCGCCTCATCGTCGACATGATCGCCTACGGCATCAACCACGCACCGAAGTGGAACCCCGTCAACGTCTGCAGCTACCACCTACAAGAAGCGGGGGCGACTCCGGTTCAAGAAGTGGCCTTCGCCCTCGCGACGGCCGTCGACATCCTCGACGCCGTGCGCGACTCGGGCAAAGTCTCCCCCGCCCAGATGCCCGCGGTGGTCGGACGAATTTCTTTCTTCGTGAACGCCGGCGTGCGCTTCGTCGAAGAGGTCGCCAAGATGCGCACCTTCACCCAGATGTGGGACGAGATCTGCCGCGACCGCTACGGCGTTGAGGACCCGGCGCTGCGCCGCTTCCGCTACGGCGTGCAGGTCAACTCGCTCGGCCTCACCGAACAACAACCCGAGAACAACGTGCCGCGCATCGTCCTCGAGATGCTGGGCGTCACGTTGTCGGCCGACGCCCGTGCCCGCGCCATTCAGTTGCCGGCGTGGAACGAGGCACTGGGGCTACCCCGTCCCTGGGACCAGCAATGGAGTCTGCGTCTCCAGCAGGTCCTCGCCTTCGAGTCGGACCTGCTCGAATACCCCGACCTCTTCGCCGGATCGACCGTCATGGAGGCCAAGGTCAAGGAACTCACCACGGCGGCGCGCGCCGAACTCGACGAGGTGCTCGCCCTCGGTGGCGCCTTCGCCGCCATTCCCGAACTCAAGCGCCGTCTGGTGGCCAGCCAATCGACTCGCGTCGCGCGTATCGAGTCGGGTGAACAGGTTGTCGTGGGCGTGAACCTCTTCACCGAAACGGCCCCCTCGCCGCTGACCGAAGGGGCCGGCCTCGAGGCCATCCTCACCGTCGACCCGGCCGTGGAACGCGAGATGATCGCCGACGTCGAGGCGTGGCGCGCACGCCGCGACCAGTCGGCGGTGGACGCGGCACTTCGCGAGCTGCGTCGGGTGGCGAAGTCCACCGATCCGGCCGACAACATCATGGAACCGACCATCGCCCTCGCCAAGGCCGGCGGCACGACCGGCGAGTGGGCGGCCGCCCTGCGCTCGGTCTACGGCGAGTACCGCGCCCCCACCGGCGTGGGACCGGGCGTGTCGGCGCGTGACGAAGGTTTCGTGGAACTCGTCCGTCGGTCGAAGTCGTTGGCGGACAAGCGCGGTGCCCCGCCCAAACTCCTCGTCGCCAAGCCGGGGCTCGACGGTCACAGCAACGGCGCGGAACAGATTGCGGTCGCCGCACGCGATGCCGGCATGGAAGTGGTGTACAGCGGCATCCGTCTGACCCCCGAACAGATCGTGGCGAGCGCCAGGGACGAGGACCCGGATGTCGTCGGTCTTTCCATCCTCTCGGGCTCGCACATGGAGCTCGTTCCCGAGGTGGTCGAGAAACTCCGGGCCGAGGGCGTTGACGCTCCCGTCATCGTCGGCGGGATCATCCCCGAGGAGGACCG
>CAXBRI010000005.1:0-15784 GCA_963978125.1 uncultured bacterium
GATGCGTTCGGAGCGCTGCACGCCCTCGCCACCTTGCGACAGTTGGGCCCCCTTCAGTGGTGGCGGGGCGGCGACGTGAACAGCGGTCGAATTGAAATCGCGAAAGTGGAGATCACCGACTGGCCGGAATTTGGTTGGCGTGGCGCCCACCTGGACGTGGCACGCCACTTCTTTCCGGTCGAAGTCGTGGAGAACTTCATTGATCTCATCGCCGCGCACAAACTGAATTCACTCCATCTCCATCTGAATGATGACCAGGGCTGGCGAGTGGAGCTACCGCAATGGCCCCGCCTCACCGAGGTGGGCGCGTGGCGACGAGCTTCGCCAATCGGCCTCGAACGTGACGGCGTTGACGACGGTACCCCGCACGGCGGTTTCTACCGTGCCGACGACATCGCGCGACTGGTCGGCCACGCCACACGGCGTGGTGTGCGACTGATTCCCGAGATTGACCTTCCGGGTCACGCCCAGGCAGTCCTTGCCTCGTATCCCGATTTGGGGAACGGCGGTGGGCCGGTTGAGGTTTGGACCCACTGGGGCATATCCCGTGAGGTTCTGGCACCGAGTACCGAAGCGTTGGAGTTCGCGGCGTCGGTGGTGCGTGCGGTAGCTGACATGTTCCCCGGTTCCCCGGTGCACATTGGTGGAGACGAGTGCCCCACCGACCAGTGGGAATTAAGTGATGACGCTCGTGCGGTAATGGTCGAGCACGGTTTTACCGAAGTCCGTGAGTTGCAGGGCCTCTTCACCCGGCGATTGACCGAGGAGTTGACTGTGGCCGGGCGCGACGTGGTGGCCTGGGACGAGGTCCTCGACGCTGACTCGCCGACGTCGGTGATCGTGGCGGCATGGCGCTCAGTGGACAAGGGCCGCGAAGCGGCCATCCGTGGCCATCGTGTGGTGATGGCACCCATGCCCTTCACCTATTTCGACTGGCGACAAAGTGACGATCCGTTAGAACCGCTAGCGATGGCCTTTCCGCTCGCGATGTCGACCTGGGAGAAGGTCTACGGATTCACGGTCGTGCCCGACGGACTCGACGACGAAGCTGCGTCACGAATACTGGGAGCCCAGGCGCAACACTGGACCGAATACATCGCGACCTCTGAACACCTTGAGTACATGGCCTTTCCCCGGCTGGCCGCTTTTGCGGAGGTGGTCTGGGGAACGGCTGGCACCGTTGAACAGTTCCGACCCCGCCTCGAGACACACGTGGCGCGTTTGCGGGCCAATGGGGTGAACTTCCGTCCGCTGGACGGGCCGGCCAGTTAGGGACTTAGGTCGGCTGGACGGTGGCCCGGTGGAGTCGTGGAACGGAGTCATGGCCAGTTGGTTTTCACGCATGACATCCGAACCTGACGGGGTGTCCACGGCAATCAATGAGTGGGTGAGCGAGGGCATCATTGATGCGGCGTTGGCCGAACGGTTGCGATCCTCCGTTCGGGAGCGTTTGTCGAAGACGCCGGCCGTCTTGTCGACGGCCGGGACTAAAGCAAGGACTTTGTCGAAGCGATGAACTTCAGCAGGGCCGCACTCGGCGGTCCGGCCGGCTCGGTCTGGGTTAAGACGATGTACTTGCCGGCCACCCAGGCGTCGAGGCGCACGCTCGCGGCGGTGGTTGTTGAGCCCAGGCCATCTTCCTTGCCGTTACCGAAGTCGAGGTAGTCGGCCACTCCGCCCACCATGGTCTTCTTCATGGCGCCGTCGGACTGCTTCACCATGTAAGCCATGTAATGGGTGGCGGTCATCGCCGCGACGCGCTCGGTGTTGGGCTTGGTGGACAACTTGGCGATGTCGGCCGGTGACACGCACGATACGACTAAGGCCTTGGCACCGAAGTCAATCGTCATGCCCAGGGCGTTGGCCGGGTTCGCCGAGGGCTTGGTGTAGTTGTAGTTCGTAATCATCGCGGGCGTCGCGTTCTTGAACCCGTCGGCCACCACCACCGCCTGGGTGATTTTGGTGCAGTTATTGGTGGTCGCGGCCACGGCCGGAGTGGCGTGGCTGGCGGCGAGAACGAGGGGGGTGACGGCGAGAACGCCGGACGCGAACACGGATGCAATGCGTTTCATGGAAGACCTTTCATGCTGGAGTACCGATTGACCACAGTACTGGGGGAATTCTGTTTTGTATTGTCGCCCCATGACCTACACCGCTGATCGCAAACCGGCGTCGCCGGCCACTCAGGCCGTCCTGGCCCCCGTGATGGGTTCGTTGCCCTTCGACGACACCACCGACTTCGAACTGGCCCGTCGTGGACTGATTGCCGAACCCGACGTGCGCTCGCTGATTGGCCGAATGGGAACCCCGGTGTGGAACCTCGACGATTACGCGTTCCAGGTGGAGGGCTCGCCGGCTCCCGACACGGTTCACCCGAGCCTGTGGCGCCAGGCCCAGTTGAACAACATCGCCGGCCTGTTCGAGGTAACTCCGGGGATTTATCAGGTGCGCGGCCTCGACATCTCCAACATCACGTTCATCCGAGGTCAGCGCGGGTGGATTGTGATCGACCCGTTGACGGGTACGGAGATGGCCGAAGAGGCGCTCGCGATGGTCAACAAGTACGTCGAGAACCGACCGGTCACGGCGGTCATCTACTCACACAGCCACACTGACCACTTTGGTGGGATTCTCGGAGTAACCACCCGTGAAGCCGTCGAGTCCGGCGAAGTCCCGGTGTACGCCCCCGAAGGATTCCTGAGCGAGGCCGTCAGCGAAAACATCACGGCCGGCACTGCGATGCTGCGCCGCGCTACCTACATGTACGGCGCTCTTCTCCCCAAAGACGAGAAGGGCCACGTCGACACGGGTCTCGGCAAGTCGATTCCCTCGCTGCCCCGAGTGAGTCTCGTCGCACCCACGCACGAAGTGGGTGGTGACTATCAAACGGTGGTGATCGACGGGGTCACCGTGGAGTTCCAACTCACCCCTGGGGCCGAGGCGCCGGCCGAAATGAACATGCACTTTCCAGAGTTCCGAGCTTTGTGTCTGGCCGAGACCTGCACGGCCAACTTCCACAACCTCTACACGTTGCGCGGTGCCCAGGTCCGCGACGCTCTGGCGTGGTCGAAGTACACGCACGCCGCCCTCCTGCGCTACGCCAATCAGGCTGACGTCACGTTCGCGTCACACCACTGGCCCCGCTGGGGCAATGAGGCCATTACTCAGTACCTTGAGGATCAGCACGACCTTTACCGGTACGTGCACGACCAGACGATGCGGTTGGCGAATCTGGGATACACCAGTCGTGAAATCGCGGAACGAGTGGCTCTGCCCCCCGCCCTGGCGCAACGTTTCTACCTCCGTGACTACTACGGCACGGTTCGCCACAACACCAAGGCCGTCTACCAGCGTTACCTCGGCTGGTTTGACGCCAACCCGGCGTCACTCAATTCGTTGCCTCCCGTGGAGGTGGCGCACAAGTACGTCGAGTTCATGGGTGGGGCCGATGAGGTCATGCGCAAGGCGGAAGCGTCGGCTCGGGCCGGCGACTATCGCTGGGCGGCCGAGGTGATGAATCACGTGGTGTTCGACGACCCCGACAATGAACAGGCCCGTTTCCTGCAGGCCGACATTCTCGAACAGCTCGGCTACCAGAGCGAGGCGGGACCGTGGCGTGACTTCTATCTGACGGGCGCCCAGGAGCTGCGTGCGAACGGCACCATCCTGCGCGGTATCAAGGCCGCCGGAATGGGTCCACACATCGTGGTCGCTATGACAATGGAGCAGACCTTCGATCTCTTGGCCATTCGTATTGATGGCGACAACCAGGCCGATGTGAAATTGCGAGTCAACGTGGCATTGAGCGACCGTGAAGAGTGGTCATTTGGGGTGCGCAACGCGGTGCTGCACGCGGCTCCCGGGCATTACGCCGACCCGACCCACGTGGTGAGTGGCAACTTTGAGGCTTTGTCCGGTCTGGTGGCAGCCAACGCAACGTTGGCCGAACTCGAGGCATCCGGTTCGCTGCGCATTGACGGCGACAACAGCACATTCGCCCGCTTCATCGAGGGTCTGACGGAATTCTCGTTCGGATTCGAGGTTGTGTTGCCCTGAACGGGGCAGACTGCGAACGGTATGCGGGTTCCCTTGTGCGAAGAACTAGATGCGACATGGTTCGCCGATGTCGTGGGCACGCCCTCCGATGCCGTGGTGAGTCGGAGCGACGTGGGTTCGGGCCAGGTCGCGCACTGTTACCGGTACGAGATTCGCTCCGGTGAGGTGGTGTCATCGTTCGTCGTGAAGGTGCCGTCCACCGACGTGACCAGCCGGGCGACAGCCGCCGCGCAGCGGCTGTACCTGCGCGAGACGTCTTTCTATCGTCACCTCGCTCCGCGCATTGCCACCCGCACGCCGTTTTGTTATGTGAGCATGCGCGACGAGGACGACAGTTTCTTGCTGCTCCTCGAGGATGTGAGCCCCGCAGGCTCTGTCGACCAGTTCGCGGGACTCACAATTAATCAGGCGCGGGAGGGATTGAGGCAGCTGGCTCACCTTCACGCCGCGACACTTAACGACAGTGAACTGCACACGGCCGAATGGCTCACCGGGTACTCACGCGACGTCGCCCCGGTGGTGCGCACGATTTTGCCGTCACTCTTCGACCAGTTTCTCGATCGCTACGCCGGTTACATAGACGAGGAGACACGAACGGTCGTTACCGAACTTCGGGGCAGGCTCGAACTCTTTTCGGGCTACACGACCCCTCACCCCGCAGTGCAACACGGCGATTTTCGAACGGACAACCTGCTCTTTGACGCCAAGGGTGGCGAGGTTCCCATGGTGGTGGTCGACTGGCAGACCGTGGCCGTGGGCAGTCCGTTGCTCGACGTCGCGTACTTCGTGGTGACGTCGCTGAGTGCCGGTGACTGCGAAGAACTCGACGAGGGCCTGCTGGCTTTCTACCTGGACTTTTTGGAGGGCCTCGGTGGTCGTCTCGACCGCGACGTGGCCCGTGCCGAATTCGCCCGGTACACCCTGCAACCCGTGGTGATGCTGGTCGCCGCGTCGATCATCGTCGAGCGCACGGAGCGCGGCGACCGAATGTTTCTGTCAATGATTCGCCGGGCCGTCACGGCCGCACGTCGCTGGAAAGCCTTGGAGGAGTTGGATCGCGGTGCTGCTTCCTGAGGACGACTACCCACTCCACCAAAGTGCTCTGCCCCTGGCCCACGTCATGGACGGACACCCCAACGCGTACGACCGCTTCTTCTTCAACGGCTATTCGGAGGATGTCTATTTCGCGGCTGCTCTCGGTTTGTATCCCAATCGGGGTGTTATCGACGGCGCCTTCAGCGTCGTGGCGGGTGGCAAACAGTATTCGGTGTTCGCATCAGACTCCTTGACGGGGCGACCCACGCACGTCGGACCCATTCGCGTCGAGATTGTTGAGCCGTTGTCGGTGAACCGCCTCGTGGTGGACGCACCCGACCAGGGCCTTCGTGCCGAACTTCTGTACACCCGAACGACGGCCACCATCGAAGAACCCCGCCAAACGATGCACGACGCCAACCGCTTGTTCATGGACGTCACGCGCGCCACTCAGTTGGGGACCTGGAGCGGGTGGATAGAAACTCCAGCGGGGCTGATCGATGTCACGGAGTTGACCGGAACCAAGGATCGATCGTGGGGGGTTCGCCCCGTGGGTGAACCACTTCCCGGCGCCCCGACGAACCGGGTTCCCCAGATTGCCTTCTTCTGGGCGCCTTTCAGCGTCGGTGGCGAAGGTCGCCACTACATGACGTTTCGTGACCGAGAGGGTGGCGTTCTCAGCGAATCCGGCGGTGTTCTTCCCGTCGATGGCTCACCGTCACGCCACGTCGGTGGTGATCTCGTCATTGACTGGCAGCCAGGTACCCGTAGGGCTCGTAGCGCGCTCGTGGTGGTCGGCGAAGAGAGTTACCGACTCACGCCACTCCTTCGATTTCATATGCGCGGCGTGGGATACGGTCATCCCACCTACGCCCACGGTCGTTGGCACGGGGGCCTCGTCGTCGACGGCGAGACGCTCGTCACTGACGAGGTATCGCCTTCGGACTTTTTCTCATTGCACATCCAGCACGTCGTCCGAGTAGAGGGTTCCACGGGTTCGGGGCTGGGTGTTCTTGAGCAACTTCTCGTGGGTCCGTTCGCTCCAGGCGGGTTCACCGACCTTGTGGACGGCGCGCCTTAGAACCGACCGACAGTTCGGTGTAACCGAAGCGCCGTGGGAGTGAAGCCGTACCGGGGCCAGAAATCGGCCGCCAATCGGTGGGGCACCCGCCAATTTGTTTCGGCGATCGCGAATCCTCGTTGCATCCCTTCATGAAGGGCGGCGTCGACCATGGATGTTCCGATTCCCCGGCCGCGATGGGTCTCGTCGACGACGACGGCGCTGAGGTGGATGGCGCCTTCGGGCGTGTCGCGCCGTGGGGGTAAGGGGAAGGTGATGCACGACGCGACTGCTACGCCATGCGATTCGACAATCCACAGTCGGCTGTCGGGCTCTTCGAGGAGCTCGCCCAAATCGTCATGAGTGTCTCGCGGGAGGTCGAAACTGAAGCTCGGACCCAGAGACTGAGCATCCTGCAGTTTGTCGGCGAGTTCGATGGCTGTCGCGAGGTCGTCCACGCCGCCACGACGAAGTTGGTACCCGTCGGGCAGGGGACGCAGGGTGTGTGGTGGCAGATGCATCATGCCCCGTCGGTGCATGAAGTGGAACCCGAGCTCGAGCCAGTCGTGGTGTCGGTTTTTCTCCTCATGGATCCACACGAAGTGCTCAACTACGCCGCGGGCGGCCCACTCAGCGGCGGCGTGGGCGTACAGGGCGGCCAGCACCTGCGGGCTATCGAAGGAGACCCCATCAGGTGCAATCCACGCACCGTGCCCGAACACGTCACTCTCCAGGATGGCCGCGTGGATGTGGCCGACCACTTCACCATCGAGAGCGACCCACACCGGTTCGGGGGTCGACAACAGGGCGGTGGCGAATTGAACTCTGTCAAATTCGGCGTTGACGAACCCCTGCGTCGAAGCTTCCGAGAAGAGTCGTTGTACTCGCGAGACGACGGCGTCGACCGTTGACTCGTCGATCGCGACGATATTCACTGAATCAACTCGGCCGGTGGTGGAGCGAACTCGCCAGTGAACGCTCCGTCGACCGGCCAGTACATCCGGAGACTGACATCGAAGCGACCGGCCGGCACAGGTAGCCAATTGCTTTCTGGGGCCTCCGCGGGTCGTGTGTGGCCGAGATAGATATCAAAAGATCCGTCGGCGTTGTAGGTCAATTCGTCACGGTCACCAAGTGCGTAGCGGTTGAGGTCGTTTGGTTCAGTGAAGTTTTCCGAGTTGTACGCCGTGAGCGACCAGAACGCCCGCACGGGGGGTGGAGTCTCGAAGTGAAGTCGATAATGGTTTTCACCGTTGAGCGGCGCGCCCGAGGCGTCGAAGAGGAGATTTGGGTACAGAGTCTCTTCGACGGGGTTTGCACCCAAACCGCGGATGGCCACCATGGCGCGACGAACATAGTTGTTGCCCCAGTTGCCCATGGAGTCCGTGACGAGACGCCATCCGTTCACTACGGTCGAACCATTCGTGGCCCGACTGGCAATCTGATGTCGGGCGGCATTGGGCGCCTGAGCGAGAGCCGACCGAACCACCGCGTTCTGGTTAGCGGGTTCGAACGGTTCGCCGTAGACGAATCCGAGCGACCGGAGGCGCTCGAGCATGCCCCAATCAGTGATGTGCGGGGGATGCTGAGTGGCCAACTCGCCGGCCAACCGGAAGAAGTCCTCCGATGTGATCGTGCGGTACTGGTGGAACGGTGGTGTGCGAGAGTCCCACTCGGGGTTGACATTGCAGTCACGCTCAGGGGCTGGGCCGGGATAGGCCGATAGTGGGGTCAGGGACATTCCGTCTTGGAACGCGTGAATCTGCGGGTAGTCAGGTGCGAGGTGAGTTTCTGTCCGACCAATCACCCAGACGTACGCGGTCGGAGAGTCGATACGCCGCACTCCGGCCGGCAACTCACCATTCCATCCAGGCCCGCAGATGGCAAAGCTGGCGGCGCCTGTTCCGTTGGTGCGTGTGCCCGGCGAGGCGAAGACTTCCGTCCACATGTCGTATAGCGGGAGCATGAAGAAACGGTTCTCGGGAAGTGGGGGGACGGTGATGATTTGTGGCTCTTCGCGGAGGTCGAGCCAAGCACTCGTGTACAACGTGTCCCAATTGGATCGCACGACGGCTCTGAAATCACCCGGAGGGAAAGCGCGGGTGTGGGAAAGGTGATTCATCGGCTTGAGGGCCGGATGCGTCGTCAGAGTCACATTTGTCTGAGTGCGCCGTGTGAACTCCATGATCACCAGTGGCGTGAAGAAAAGGTAGGCCTCGGAAGCGATTCGATTCAACTCGTCCTGATCGAAAGTGCTCATCGCGTAAATGTACTTTCGAACGGACGCGTCATGGTTTGTAGCTTCCGACGCGGGCGCTGACTTCCGTCAGCGCGACGGAGCTATAGGGAGCGGACGATGCCGAGTACTAAGTACTTCAACGAAATGCCTGGCGACACCAGAGTCGGAATTGATTCCACGATGATGACGTAGTCGGCCCGCACCATGAAAGCGTCCACGCGGAGCTTGGCGGCCTTGGTCATCGAGCCGAGACCCGCGGTCGAACCCGGCACCGTTCGCGTGAGCGTAGGAATGCCCATGATGTTTTGGGACTGCAAGCCTGGGATTGTTGCCTTCATGTAGGCCAAGTAGGACTCCGGTGTGAATGCCGGCTTGTGCAACAACGTTGCCGTCTTGGTCAAGTCGGAGGGGGCGAGACAACTGATCACCACGGATGTCGGTCCGAAATCAAGAGTGGTACCAACAGCGTTAGCGGCGTTGGCCGCCTTGTTGGTGTAGTTGTAGGCGGTCACATTCGGACCCGTTGCGTCCGTGTAGCCGGTCTGGATAACAAGGGCCTTGCTAATCGTCTTGCACGTTGAGGTGAGGGCCCCAGCTGGTGACTGCACCAGCGAGGAACTCACCACTAGGCCACCTGAGACGATGGTCAGGCTTGCGGCAATCCGTCGAAGAGTCTTCATAATCGGCCTTTCGTCGGCTCTTAGTGTAGGCGTACTCACAACTTCGCCTCGAGTCGCCACCCTGCCTCAGGGGCACAGAGTCTGTGGGGAGGCTTAGAAAACTCGCTGTTCATCCGTCCTATGGCAAGTAGCGAGGGTGGTCGGCTAGATATAGGACGGCATCATTCTCAGTGAGTCGTCCATTCACCCAGATAATGGCTTGAGCCATCGTGTCAACCCGGTTGGCCGATCCGTGGGCGCCATCGACGAGGGCTTCGGCTCGGAGGCGACCGACTGCGACAATCGTCAATCCACTCGCCCACGCCTCGGCGGATAGCCGAAACGAATCGCGAGGATCCCTTCCAATTCCGGGAGTCACGACAATTTTTTGACCCTCACATGGAAGACCGAGAAAAGTGTGGAGGGCACCTCGTGCCCCATTAGGGCTTGAGACAGTGGTGGCGTCCATCACCCATGCACCGTTTGGCGCCTTGGTGGTGGTCGTGGTTTCGGTCATTTCTGGTTGGAAGTTTGAACCGACGCAGCCACACGCGATGAAAAGCGGTGCGGCAAGAACCGCCACACAGGAACTGTCTAGCGTGGAAACTCCGGCGAAACCAAGTACACCAATAGTTGCCGACATGAGTATGGAGCCCAGAATTGCGGCGCGGGCACCCGCCCAATTACGGACCTGGCTTCTCCATGGCAGGCCCCACGGGAAAATAAGGCCGTAGACAACGGAGACCAAAACTAGTGCGGGCGCGGATCGGGTGAAGATGGCAAGGGCGGCCACAGTGGCACTAATCACCGTCAGCGAAGGTGGTGGAACCAACCGGGGTGGCTGGCCCCATCGCCTTGCAGTTCGAAAATGGCCGCTGACTAGGTGAGTCAGTGTTCGGAAGAACCACCCAAATACGCCGTTGACCAAAGATTTGTGGTGCGCTACGGCCACGGCGCTCGGCGAAGGTGGGAAGACCCATGACTTGGCAATTGCAAGAAATTCGCGTGGATTGGACCCACTGGACGCTGCCGGAGCCCACCGAACCATCTGAGCCAGCCACGAGAGGGATAACAGAAGGTACGGAAAAGTTTCTGCAATCAATGAGGTGCCGGCTCCGCTCACGGGGTCATCGTAAGTGCCGGCGAGCCAGCGTGAGAGAAGGGTGGTCTCGTCGATGCGCTGCTAGCGTTTGGCGGGTGAGCCTTCTCGACGTTCGCAATCTCGAAATCACCTACGCCTTGCGGAATTCTGAGGTCGTGGCGGTCCATGATGTCTCGTTCTCCATCTCCCCTGGTGAATGCCTGGGCGTGGTGGGGGAGTCCGGTTGTGGCAAGAGCACCATCGGCATGGCAATCATGCAGCTCCTTGCGACCAATGGCCGAATTTCTGCTGGCGAAATTTCGTTGAATGGTCAGAACCTTGTAGGCATTCCGGACAAGGAAATGCGCAAGTTTCGTGGTAAGTCGGTGGCGCTGATTCCTCAGGATCCGATGACCTCGCTCAACCCCGTGATGCGTATCGGGGACCAGATTGCCGAGGGTTACCGAATTCACCACAAAGTTCCGAAAGAACAGGCGACTCAGCGGGCAATTGAAGTCCTGCGCATGGTGGAAATGCCTAGTCCCGAGGAGCGGGCGAGCCAGTACCCCTTCGAATTGTCCGGTGGGCTCCGCCAACGGGCCATGATCGCGATGGCCCTGGTGTGTGAGCCACAGCTGCTCATTGCCGATGAACCAACTACGGCGCTCGACGTCACTATTCAGGCGCAGATTCTTGATGTGTTGGACAGCCTTCGCGAAAAGTACCAACTGGCGATCATGTTGATCACCCACGACATGGGAGTGATTGCTTCGCGAGCGAATCGCGTCATGGTCATGTACGCCGGCCGCCAAGTCGAAGTGGGAAGCACTTCGGAAATATTCGGCGAAATGCGCCATCCCTACACGTCGGCGCTGCTGTCATCGGTTCCTTCGGTTGAAGGGGCAAAGTCCGAACGCCTGCGTTCGATTCCAGGCCTTCCGCCCGACCTCAGTAGACCGATTCAGGGCTGTCGCTTCGCGGTCCGTTGCTCCTACGCAACGGACCGGTGTCGACAGGAGGACCCGGAATTGTCGCCTTTGACGGCGACGCACTCCTTCGCGTGTTTCAACCCCATCTCGAGTGCCACCACCTACGCGGAGGCGAAGTCTTCGTTCACCCGGACCGATCCATCGAACAACCCCGTCCTCGTGGCCGTCGAGCACCTCGTGAAGGACTTCCCCCTTCGCGGGAAGGGGCTGATTCGCCGCGAGCGCAAGGCCGTGAGTGCGGTCGCAGACGTCTCATTCGAAATCCGTGAGGGCGAGACATTCGGTCTTGTCGGCGAATCGGGCTGCGGTAAGACGACCATTGGCAAGTTGCTGATGAATCTCGAAGAGCCGACCGCTGGAACTATCTCCTACGCCGGAGTGGGCGAGGCTCAGGGTTCGAAGACCAATTTGGAAATCGCCCGAATTCGTCAGATGATCTTCCAGGACCCGTACGCTTCCTTAAACCCCCGTAAGCGTGTTCGAGAGATTGTTGCCGAACCACTTGATATCCAAGGTGGCCTGACGGCGGCCGAGCGCGAGACGCGTGTGCTCGAACTTTTTGATGAAGTTGGACTTCCAGCCGATGCCGCAGATCGGTATCCTCACGAATTTTCGGGGGGTCAGCGTCAGCGGGTTGGTTTGGCACGGGCTCTGGCCTTGAAGCCGAAGTTGATCATCGCCGACGAGCCGGTGTCGGCTCTTGATGTATCGATTCAGGCCCAGATTTTGAATCTGATGGCCGACCTTCGAGACTCTCGGGGTCTGTCGTATGTGTTCATCAGTCACGACTTGGGTGTGGTGCGTCACATCGCGGACCGCATTGGTGTGATGTACCTAGGCAAGCTCGTGGAAGTGGGGCCGGCTCACGAGGTATTTGCTAACCCGGCGCACCACTACACCAAGGCCCTCCTTCGGGCAGTGCCCATTCCTGACCCGAGCGCGCCCCGACCAGAACGCGGAACGTTGATGACGGGCGAGATTCCGAGCGCAATTGACCCTCCGTCAGGTTGTCGGTTCCGGACTCGCTGCCCCGCCGCGACCGATATTTGCGCAAACGAGAGCCCCGAATATCGAGATGTGGGGGAGGGGCACAAGGTTGCCTGTCACATGCCATTACGAACCACCGTCTCTATTGGTGCGCGCGGGTAGTTAAGGGGAACTAATGCGTTACGTCATCACGCGATTCCTTCAAGGAATCCTGACACTCTTGGGTGTCAGTATTGTCACCTTCTTCCTTCCGTACCTGTATACGTCCCCCGCGACGATCGCAATCCAGGTGCTGGGACGCCGGGCGAATCCGCACACGATTGCTCTGTTCCTGCATGACACCGGTCTTGATAAACCGGCGATCGTCCAGTACTGGAATTGGCTTCTCAATGCAGTCAAGGGCCAATTCGGGATTTCATACGTGAGAAGCGCTCAGGACGGAATCGATGTTCCGGTCAGTGTTTTGCTCGCCGGAAACGTTTGGCGCTCCATTTGGTTGACGTTCATACCCACGATTCTCTCGGTGGTCATTGCAATTCCGGTTGGTCTGACGCAGGCGTTGCGCCGAAACAAGATCTACGACCATTCGGTCTCGATTTTCGTGTACGTCTTGTACTCGACCCCCGCCGTGCTGGTGTGTCTGCTTCTCCAGTACTACCTCGCCGTGAAGCTGCACTTCGGGGCGGTAACCATCCAGGGCAACGCCGTCGAGATCCCACCGCAGAATTTCCTGTGGTTCATGATTACCCACTTCAATCAGTTCGTCCTGCCGTTTATGGGAATTATTGCTTTGTCGGTGGGCGGCCTCACACGGTTCATGCGCGGATCGGCTCTCGACACCCTCGTGCAAGATCACGTTCGCACAGCTCGAGCCAAAGGTGCCAGCCCGACGAGGGTCTTGTTCCGTCACGTATTACGCCCCTCACTCATTCCGCTACTCCAGATTCTGGGACTGTCGATCCCGGGAATCATCGGTGGTGCGTTGATTATTGAAAACGTTTTCAACTACCCAGGGATGGGCGTACTGGCCGTCAGTTCAGTCGCAACATTTGACTTCACGGTGGTGATGGCTCTGACCATCATCGGTGCGGCATTGACGGTGGCGGGCAACCTGATTGCCGACTTGCTGACCGCAGTTGCAGATCCCCGAGTTCGTCTTCAGAGAAGGGGCTAGTCATGAGTGAGACCACAAACTCTGAGGTTCGTACTGACTTGGTGTCCGGAGCGACGCTGACGTCGAAGGACGCGGGTGAAGTCCGAGGGTCAGGTTCGATGGCCCGCCAAATGTGGCGGGTGTTCCGCCAAAACAAGTTGGCGGTTATTTCCCTCGTCTACCTCGCCTTTATCGTGCTCGGTGTCATCTTCATTCCGCTGATGGAGCCCAGTTCCTACTGGCGGTACGCCCGGATCCAAGTATCGACGAATAGCTGCTACGTCTTTACGTCGGCCCCGGGATATACGGGAAGTGCGCCCCCGTCGGCGCATCACATCCTGGGTTGCATCAAGGGGTATGACACCCTCGCACTTCTTTTCTATGCGGGTCGGTTCTCTCTGGCAATTGGCTTCCTGTCTTCTGTTGTCACGATGACCCTTGGAGTTTTCTACGGGATGGTGTCGGGCTATCGCGGAGGCTGGCTAGATGCGGTCCTCATGCGGTTCGTCGACATGATGTTGTCCATCCCGGGGCTATACCTCCTGATTCTCGTGGTGACCCTGTTCGGCCACACTTTCTCGTCATTGATTGTCGTTATTGGCTTCACGGGCTGGTTTGGGGTGGCTCGCCTCATGAGGGCCGAAACCCAGACATTGCGCGAGCGCGACTACGTCCAAGCAGCCAAATCAATGGGTGCGAGTCAGGGTCGCATTCTGTGGCGTCACATCCTGCCTAACGCCATGTCCACCATGGTCACGATGTCGACGTTCGCCCTCGGTGACGGAATTCTGGTTTTGGCGGGGATCGGATACCTGGGATTTGGCCTCACTCCGCCGCAGTTCGACTGGGGCAGCATGATCCAAAACGCCTCAGGAATCTTCCAACTTGGCTACTGGTGGACTTTGTGGCCGTGCGCGATTCTTTTCATTCTTTTCATTTTTTTTCGATGATTTCTTAGAATCTTTTTCACGAATAAGAGTCATTATAGAAAATTTGAACTGGATAAATGAATTACAGTTACTATATTATATATATATTTTCTTTGTATCCTTTTTGAATCAATTTTATTTGACGTTTTAATTCTAGAATAAAATTGATTTCATTGTATATCACAGAATAAACATAAATAAATTTTCATATAGTATATATACCAGAGGTTTTCAATTCTCATTATAGACATATTAAAATGATGAAAAGTCAAAGGTCTAAAATGTTGAAGGAAAAGGCGCCTTCTAGAATCATTGGTGTACAATTTAGTATGTTATCTCCTGATGAAATCCGTAAAAATTCCGTAGTAGAAATTACATCTAGAGACACATACATAAATAATAAACCAGTTATTGGAGGTCTATTTGATCCAAGAATGGGTGTATTGGAACCAGGGACAATTTGTCCTACAGATGGTATGGTATACATTGAAACTCCTGGTTATTTTGGTCATATAGAATTGGCTAGACCAGTATTCTTTATTCAACATTTGAAAGAGATTATGAAAATTTGTAAATGTGTTTGTTTTAAATGTAGTAAATTATTGATTAATAAAAATCAACACACTCATATTTTGGAAAAATCAGGAGAAGAAAGATGGGATTATGTTTCTACATTGGCATCTAACATTAAACGCTGTGGTCAAGAAACTGATGATGGATGTGGATATAAACAGCCAAATAAGATTAAATTGGAGGGAATGTCTAACATCTTTGCGATTTGGGATAAAATGGGAGACTTGAAATTAACTCCTGAAATCATTTTGAAAATCTTTAAACGCATCAGTGATGAAGATGTTTACTTTATGGGATTCAATCCTAAATGGTCTAGACCAGAATGGATGATCTGTCAAGTATTACCTGTTCCTCCACCAGCAGTTCGTCCATCTGTAAAACATGATGCACAACAAAGAAGTGAAGATGATTTGACACATATATACAGTAATATTATCAAATACAATAATAATTTGAAAGATCGCTTGAATGCACAGGATACAAATACCTATGCGATTGATGTGTTGACAACCATATTGCAGCATTCGATTGCAATGATTGTGAATAATAAGATCAAAGGTGTTGATCCAATGGCACAAAGATCTGGTAGACCATATCAATGTATTATGGGACGTATTAATAGTAAAAATGGACGTATTCGAGGTAATTTAATGGGAAAGCGTGTTGACTTTAGTGCTCGTTCGGTTATTACTGGTGATCCTAATTTGTCTATTCGACAATTGGGAGTTCCAATGAAAATCGCCAAAAACTTGATGAATTAAAACAAGTAATTACTCAGATGGAGAGTGGAATTATAAGTTTTGAATAGTTTATCAGTCGTGTAGACTTTCATAGAGTCTCTCATCCGTTACTATATGTTTTAGCAACTTATCAGGAAGGTATTTACTATTTTCTCTACAAATAGTAGCAATAGGGTTTACATGATCTAATTGATAATTATTAGATAAGAAATTAGCACTAAGTGTAATAATATCTTTTATCAGATCATCATAGGTAAGATCGTCTCTATATTTTTGTGGACTA
>CAXBRI010000006.1:0-15527 GCA_963978125.1 uncultured bacterium
GGGGTTCAGCTTGTAGTACTCGGCCTCGAACCAGGTCACGACCGGGCCCATGGAGTGCTGACGGCCCCACTCGGCCGCGCGAGCCATGGTGGAGATCCCGTAGGAGGGGTTGAAAAGGGCGAGCGCCAGGGTGATACCCAAATAAAGAACGTAGAGAACCGTGACGGCCGCCAAACCCACGATGACGCGCCGGCGTCGGTAGACGTGGGCCGGGAGGCGGCGCCGACGAGGGGGTGCCGGCGGGCGATAACGGGGCCGGCGCGAATCCATTCTTTCTATTCTTTCACCTCGCGGGACGAGTGTCCGCTCAGTGAACGCGCTCCAACGGTGTCATGGCCAGCACCAATTGTTTTTCGCCGTGCTCGTCAAAGGCCACGACGGCGCGCATCGTGGAGCCTTCCCCCGAGACGCTGCGCACGGTGCCAAGTCCATACCGGGCGTGGCGCACCCGTTCACCCGAGGTCAGACCCAACTTCTCGGCTCCCGTCGAGCGCACGGGAGGTGCCGAACCTGAACCGAATGCCCGACCGGTGGTGAACTCAGTAGAGCGACCCTCGAAGCCCGACTCCTCGTCGGCACGCGACACGCGGCGTTGCTGCGTGGACGACGACAGGTCGGTCATCAATTCGGTGGGAATCTCCTGCAGGAATCGGCTGGGAATGGCGTCGGCGCGCTGACCCCACATCGTGCGGGTCCAGGCGTGAGTCAGTGCGAGGTGGCGCATCGCCCGGGTGAGACCCACGTAACACAGACGCCGTTCTTCCTCGAGTTCGCGGTCGTCGGCGAGCGCGCGCTTGTGCGGGAAGATCGCCTCTTCGAGACCCGTGATGATGACGGCTGGGAACTCGAGACCCTTGGCCACGTGCATGGTCATGAGCGACACCGCGCCGGCCTCACCATCGAGCTGGTCCGAGTCGGCGATCAACGCCATTCGCTCGACGAACTCCAACAAGGTGTCGTACTGTGAGGCGGCCGACGCGAGTTCGCCGAGGTTCTCCAAACGAGAAATCGCTTCATCGGAACCGTCTTCCCGCAGGGCGTCACCCATGCCGGTCTCGCGAACGATGGCCTCAATCATCTCGCGCGGCGTCAGGTCGTTGGCCATGGCCCGCAAATTGTCGAGGGTCATCGCGAAACGATCGGCGCCGGCCAGGGCCTTGCCGGTCAGGCCGGCCGCCGCGCCGTATCCGGCCGCTTCGGCAAAGGACAGCCCATTCTCGGCCGCGTAGGCACCGATCTTCGTCTGGGCCGCATCCCCGATACCCCGCTTGGGTTCGTTGATGACCCGACGGGCCGAGGCTTCGTCGCGCGGGTTAACCAGGAGGCGGGCGTAGGCCAGGGCGTTCTTGATTTCGCGCCGGTCGTAGAAGCGCATCCCCGAGATGACCCGATAGGGAATAGACGCTCGCAGCAACTCTTCTTCCAACACGCGGCTCTGGGCATTGGTCCGGTAGAAGACGGCCATCTCCTGCCAACGGAGGTTGCTCTCACTGCGGAGACGGCGAAGTTCGGTCGCCACCCAGCGGCCCTCGTCGTACTCGTCACCCGCGCGGTACAGCCGGATGGCGTCTCCCTGATCGCCGTCGGTGAAGAGGTTCTTGGCGTGACGGGTGGCGTTGCGGGCGATGACCGCGTTCGCCGCGTCCAGGATGGTCTGAGTGGAGCGGAAATTCTGCTCGAGGAGAACAACCGCCGCGTCAGGGAAACGCTG
Source organism: uncultured bacterium (assembly GCA_963978125.1). Taxonomy (GTDB): domain Bacteria; phylum Actinomycetota; class Acidimicrobiia; order Acidimicrobiales; family RAAP-2; genus RAAP-2. The sequence continues at coordinate 1,712 of CAXBRI010000006.1, forward strand.
CTCGAACTCGAGAATGTTCCGCACGTCGGCGGCCCGGAACCGGTAAATCGATTGGTCGGAGTCGCCCACCACGCAGAGATTGCGGTGGCGATCGGCCAGCAGCATCACCAACTGGTTCTGCACCCCGTTGGTGTCCTGATACTCGTCCACGAGAAGGTGGGTGAAGCGACGTTGATACGACTCAAGAACGGAGGCGTCGGCGCGCAGCATCGCCACGGCGTTCAACAACAGGTCGTCGAAGTCCATCGCGTTGGCGAGCCGCAGGCGCTCCTGGTACGTCGAGTAGATCCGCGCCACGCGGGCCACGTGGGGATTGTCACTCGAGGCGGCGTAGGCCTCGGGCGAGAGCATCTCGTTCTTCGCGGCCGAGATGGCGGCGGCCACGCTGCGCGGGCTCATGCGCTTCGTGTCGAGATTCATCTCCTTCATGATGCGCTCGACGGCCGTTTCGGCGTCGCCCGCGTCGTAGATGGTGAAGCCCCGTTCGTATCCGAGGACGTCGGCGTGGGAGCGCAACATCCGCAAACAGGCTGAGTGGAAAGTCGATACCCACATTTCTTTGGCGTCGGGTCCGACCAAGTCCACAACCCGGCGGCGCATCTCGTCGGCGGCCTTGTTGGTGAAGGTGATGGCCATCACCTCCCACGGACGGGCGTCACCGGTCGCGAGCAGGTGGGCGATTCGTCGGGTGAGCACCCGGGTTTTGCCCGAGCCGGCACCGGCCACCACGAGAAGCGGACCTCCACGGTGCGTCACGGCATCACTCTGGGGGGCGGTGAGACCCTCCAGCAGGGAGGACGGATCGACGGGGGCGGCGTTGTCGTCGCGCCAGAGGTCGTCGTCGGAATACGGCGAGCGGCTCACTCCCACTCGATGGTGCCCGGTGGCTTACTCGTCACGTCGAGGGCCACCCGGTTCACGCCCGCCACCTCGCGGATCAACCGGTTGGCGATCCGCTCAACCAGGTCGTAGGGCAGGCGGGCCCAGTCGGCCGTCATGGCGTCGTCACTGGTTACCGCGCGGATGATGATCGGATAGGCGTAGGTGCGACCGTCTCCCATGACCCCCACCGTACGCACTGCCGGTAACACGGCGAAGCTTTGCCAGAGCTCCCGGTAGAGACCGGCCTTTCGAATTTCATCCACCACCACGGCGTCGGCCTGGCGCAGAATCTCGGCCCGCTCAGGAGTCACTTCGCCCACGATGCGCACCCCGAGGCCCGGACCGGGGAAGGGCTGACGCCAGACAATCTCCTCGGGAAGACCCAGTTCCTCGCCCACGCGCCGGACTTCATCCTTGAAGAGGCTGCGCAGGGGCTCCACCAGGTCGAAGGAAAGGTCGTCGGGAAGACCCCCGACATTGTGGTGCGACTTGATGGTGGCGGCGTGTCCCGAGCCTGACTCAATGACGTCGGGGTACAGGGTTCCCTGCACCAAGAACTTCGGGCCGTCACCACCGGCACCGAGTTCGCGGGCCACGGCTTCGAACTCCCGGATAAACAGTTCACCGATGATCTTGCGCTTGCGCTCGGGGTCGGTCACTCCTTCGAGGGCGGCGAAGTAGCGCTCCGCGGCGCGCACGTGGATGAGCTTCACCCCGAACTGCTTGGTGAAGGTCTCCTCGATCTGCTCACCTTCGTTCAGGCGCATGAGACCGGTGTCGACAAACACACAGGTCAGCTGATCGCCAATCGCCTTGGTGACCAGGGCGGCCGCCACGGCCGAGTCCACGCCACCCGAGAGGGCGCACAGCACCTTCTGGTCGCCGACCTGGGCGCGGATACGAGCCACCTGGTCCTCAATGATGGACGTGTTCGTCCAGGTCGGTGCGATGTCGGCCACTTCGTGCAGGAAGTGGGCCAACATGTCCTGGCCGTGCTCGGAATGCACCACTTCGGGGTGGAACTGCACGGCGTGCAGTCGCCGCTGCGCGTCTTCCATCACCGCGACGGGGGCACCAGGAGTAGACGCGGTGACGAGGAAGCCTTCGGGGGCGCGGGCAATCGCGTCGCCGTGACTCATCCAACATGTGGAGGTGTCGGGGAACGCCGTGAGCAGACTCGATGCACCTTGGCGAGTCAACGTGGTGCGGCCGTACTCGCCCGCCCCCGTGGCGGCCACCTCACCACCGAGTTGCTGGGCCATGAGTTGGGCGCCGTAACAGATGCCGAGCATCGGGATTCCCAACGCGTAGATCGCGGGGTCAAGACTGGGGGCTGGTGTCTCGTACACGGACTTGGGCCCACCCGAAAGGATGATGGCGGCTGGGGCGCGACGTGCAACATCGTCGGCCGTGATGGTTGACGGAACGATCTCGGAATAGACGTGCGCTTCGCGCACGCGACGGGCGATCAGTTGGGCGTACTGGGCGCCGAAGTCAACGACGAGAACGGTCGCGGTCAATGGCCCATGCCCACGCCCTGGGAGCGCTGCAATTGCTTACCCTCGGTCTGCAGCGACGGGGCCAACATGATTTCGACTTTCTGAAACTCTTTGAGGGTCTCGTATCCGCAGGTCGCCATCGAGGTGCGCAGCGCGCCCATCAGGTTCAGTCGTCCGTCGTTTTCGTGGGCCGGACCGACGAGAATTTCCTCGAGCGTGCCGCGGACCTGCGTACGTACACGAGTGCCGCGCGGCAGGGTCGGGTGGAAGGTCGCCATGCCCCAGTGGTAACCACGGGCCGGTGCCTCAACGGCACTGGTGAGCGGCGAACCGATCATGACGGCGTCGGCGCCACAGGCGATGGCCTTGGCGATGTCGCCACCCTTGCTCATGCCGCCGTCGGCAATGACGTGGACGTAGACACCGGTCTCGTCGAGGTGGCGCATGCGCGCACCGGCGACGTCCGCGATAGCCGTGGCCTGGGGGACGCCAATACCGAGTACGCCACGTGACGTGCACGCGTTACCCGGGCCCACACCGACCAGTACACCGGCCGCACCGGTGCGCATCAAGTGCAGGGCCGCCTGATAACTGGCACAGCCTCCGACGATGACGGGGAGTTCAAACTCGCGGATGAAGCGCTTGAGATTAAGTGGCTCCACGGTCTTCGATACGTGCTCGGCCGACACGACCGTTCCCTGGATGACCAGGATGTCGAGTCCGGCCTTCAGGATGCTCGGAGCCATCCACTCGGTGCGAGCCGGGGTGACCGATGCCGAGGTCGTGATGCCAGCCGCCTTCATCTGACGGATGCGCTCTTCGACCAGTTCGAGCTTGACGGGCTCGAGGTACATCTGCTGCATGCGGGCCGTGGCCTTGTCATCCTCGAGCGTGGCGATCTCGTCGAACAAAGGGGTCGGGTCCTCGTATCGGGTCCACAGCCCCTCGAGGTTCAGGACTCCGAGACCGCCCAACCGACCCATTTCGATGGCCGTCAGCGGCGAAATAGCGCCGTCCATGGCTGAACCCAGAACGGGAATGCCGAATTTGTAGGCGTCAATCTGCCAGCTGATGTCGACGTCCTCGGGGTCGCGCGTGCGTCGCGAGGGCACGATGGCTATGTCGTCGAACCCGTACGCCTGGCGGGCCGACTTGTAGATCCCGATTTCGACTTCAGCCATGGTTCCTCCGGTCCGCGGCGCCCCGACCGGCGCGAATGAGTGACCCCAATCTACCGGCAACTAGCCCCAGGTCTTCCCCTCGTCGGGCCACTCGACGCCGGTCACCACACACAACAACTCGGTCAGGATGCGCGCGGTGGCGCCCCACACGAGGTCCCCGGGCACCCGGTAGAGGTTGATCGCGAAGTACCCCTCGGGGTCACTGCCGGGTCGGGTCGTGGCGCGGCGCCACAACTCGGTGCGGTGATTATCGGGGTGCACGAGGTCGGCCAAGGCCACGTCGTAGGCGCGGTCGACTTCGGAGGGGTCGATGACATACGTCGGTCGCCCGGGCAGGGTCGCTACCACCGGCCAGATAGCCGACCCCGACGCGAAGGTGGCAATCGGCGAGAGCCAACCCACCAGTTCGGCCGACTCCGGAGCGATACCCACCTCTTCGAAGGCTTCGCGCAATGCCGTGTCCGCGGGACTCTCGTCGCCGTCGGTCCGCCCACCCGGGAAGGCAACTTCGCCCCGGTGGTGGCGCAGGTGCAGGGCACGCCGCGTGAGAACCACGCGAGCCTCCCCCGCTTCTTCAAAGAGTGCGACCAGAACCGCCGACCGACGGGTCAGGGGTTCGCCGCGCGCGGCCGCCAGTGCGGCCACTTCGTCGGGGACGCCGGGAAGTGACCCACTGTCGCGGTGACGACCCCGACTACGCATCTGGTCAACCACACGGTCCAACGTCAAGCCGGTGCGCGCCGACAGTGGAAGTGACGCCCACGGGGCCGAAGGCCCCGGTCGAATGTCGTCAATGGGTGGCAGCATCTGGGGGTACTCGTGACCATCGAATCGACCGGGGTGCGGACTGGTCACGAGGGGTGCGCCCATAATGTTGGAGGCGTCCTTTCGCGCACGCTTTCGAGTGTACGAGCGTGTCATCCCCCCTTCCTCGAGGAGTTGCTATGAAATCTCTCGCCCGATTTTCAGTTCGCCACCGCTGGTACATGCTGGCTGCCTGGATTGTCCTCTTCGTTGGCGTGACGGCCTCGTCCCAAGCGTTAGGTTCGGCCTACTCCAACAACTTCACGCTGCCGGGCACCGACTCCTTAAAGGCCCAGGCTCTCTTGCTGCAGGCCTCACCCCAGCTAGCCGGCGACAGTGACCGAATCGTGTTCCACGTGAACCAGGGAATGGTGAGCGACCACGCCCAGTCAATCAATGCGACGCTGCAAGCAATTTCCTCACTTGACCACGTCGCCTCGGTCGTGACCCCTTTTTGCGGCACGAACCCGGTCTGTCCCGGCGCCGCCCAGATCAGCCGTGATGGCCGCATCGCGTACGCCACCGTCAACTTCGACCAGCCGGCCTTCAAACTGTCTCTCTCGGCAATTAAGGCAGTGGAAACCCGTGGTGAATTGCTGCGCTCGTCGTCTCTCCAGGTCGAATTCGGAGGGAACGCCTTCGGGCAACTCGACGCTCCGCGAGGCAATCCCGGCGAAATCGTGGGGTTGGTCGCGGCCATGATCGTCCTCCTTCTCGCCTTCGGCTCCTTTATTTCGATGCTGTTGCCCCTGGGCGTGGCCCTGTTCGCCTTGGGGATTGCCTCGGGCACCACGGTCCTTCTCGGACACGTCATGGCTATCGCCGACTTCACACCCATTCTGGGGTCGCTGATTGGCCTCGGTGTAGGGATCGACTACGCCCTTTTCATCGTCACCCGGGCCCGTCAGGAACTGTTGAAGGGGGCCGACGTCGAAACGGCCGTCTCACGCGCCGTGAACACGTCGGGCCGTGCCGTCATCTTCGCCGGCCTCACCGTGTGCGTAGCACTCCTGGGCATGTTCACGCTCCGGCTCGGGTACCTGAACGGTGTGGCGGCCGCGGCGTCATTCACGGTGCTCATCACGATGACGGCCTCGGTCACGCTTCTTCCGTCACTCATCGCTCTGGCGAAGAGGCGCCTTCTCAGCCGTTCAGAGCGCCGTAGGCTCGCCCAGCCGCACGACGATCCGAGCGATTCCAGCACCAGCTGGGAGCGCTGGGCCGGTTTCGTGTCGCGCCACCCCCGATCGTTGACTCTCGCCGCCTTAGTAGTCATGTTGGCCACGGCCGCCCCCTTTCTCAGCCTGCACCTCGGAAGCTCTGACCAGGGCCAGAACCCCACCTCGGACACGACACGTCGGGCCTACGACCTCTTGGCTAGCGGATTCGGTCCGGGGTTTAACGGCCCCTTGCTAGTTGTCGGAGAAACACCCGGAGCGGCGGACACAGCTTCCTTACATGCCCTTCAGCAGCGAATTGCTCAGGACCGGGACGTGGCCGCCACCGGTCCCGTGTCGCCCATCCTGGGGAGTCACGTGTCGTTCTTCACGGTATTCCCCAAGTCGAGCCCGCAGGATTCAGCCACGTCACAACTCATTGATCGAATTCGTCAGGTCGACGTTCCCGCGGTCAGCGTCACGACCCACACACCGATTTACGTGGGTGGCATCACCGCAATTTTTGACGATTTTGCCCGTATCCTGCAGGGGAAACTCCCCGGGTTCATCGGGATCATTGTCGCTCTGGGCTGCCTCCTGCTGATGGTGGCATTCCGGTCTGTGCTGGTGCCCCTCGTGGCCGCGGTCATGAACCTTCTGGCCGCTGGTGCCTCTTTCGGGCTTGTGGTCATGGTTTTTCAGTGGGGTTGGGGGGCTTCATTGTTGCAGTCGGGACAGGGACCTATCGAGTCCTTCCTTCCTGTCATCATGATCGCCATCCTCTTCGGCCTGTCCATGGACTACCAAGTCTTCCTGGTTTCGCGCATGCACGAAGAATGGGTGCACACGGGCGACAACGAGTTGGCAATCACCCGAGGCCAAGGGACGACAGGCCGGGTTATCACCGCCGCGGCCCTCATCATGATTGCTGTGTTTTCGTCATTTGCCTTCGGTGGACAGCGCGTCATCGCCGAGTTCGGTATCGGACTGGGCGGAGCCGTTCTGATGGACGCATTCGTTATCCGGACTGTGTTGGTCCCAGCACTGATGCACTACCTCGGCCGGGCCAACTGGTGGATGCCCGCATGGTTGGAGCGAATCGTTCCCCACGTTGCGGTCGAAGCCGAAGACGAGGAGTAGCACAGCCTCACCAACGGCCAAAAGTAAACTGTCGGCCATCGATTCGGCAGGAGAATTCCAAATCGGCGCAGGGCGCCGCACATCTCCTCCCTCCGGAATCGTCGACGTCGCCCTGGTCCTCGTCGCGGTGGTCTGGGGGGTGAGTTACCTCACTGTCAAAACCGTGGCGCACGCGGTACCCGTAAACAGTCTCCTCGTCGTTCGATTTGGGCTAGCCAACCTCATGTTCATTGCGTTGTGGCGCCTGAACCCCGTCCGCCTTACTCGAGAACTGTGGCGGACGGGAGTTCCGCTCGGTGTCGTGCAAGCAGCATGCATTTCCCTCGAGGCCTGGGGCGTCACTCTGACCTCTGCGGCCCACGGTGGCCTCATCATCAGCCTCGCCATCATTCTGACCCCCCTCCTCGAGGGTTTCGTACGTCGGGGTCACCTTCCCGCCCATTTTTACGCCCTCACCGCTTTGTCCTTAGGCGGCGTGACGATGCTCGTGCTATCCAGGGGCTTCACCCAACTCCAAGCGGGGGACTTTCTCTTTCTCGCAGCGGCCCTGCTGCGCGCGATCTACATGGTGTGGCTCGGATACGACAGCCAGCGCTACGCCCTGAACCCGATTGCCCTCAACGTCATCGCTTTTGGCGTGTCGACCATGGCCATCGCCGTTTGTAGCCCGCAGTCCATTGGAAAAGTGGCCCATCTCACGTCGTCATCGTGGATAGCTGTCGTCTACCTTGCGGCGATTTCTACAGTTCTTGCTTTCCTCGTCCAGACGTGGGCGATTGCACGTACATCCGCAGCCCGAGTAGGGCTCTTGATGGGCACCGAACCGCACTGGGCGGTTGTGGCCGCCACCACTATCGGGCATGAAAGACTGAGCATCTGGGCCGTAATCGGTGGTGCCGCCATCGTTATCGGAACCAGTCGAGCCGCACGTGCGGAGCGAATCTTTCGCGAGTTGCGTAACTGAGAAACGAAGTGACCGGGACCAGATGTGCACCGATCGCCGCCGGACAGAGTTGGAAAACATCGTGCCCCGAGCGGTTCCCCCGGGGACTCAATCGTGTACCTTGAAAGAGGGGTTGAACAAAACGAGACCCGCACGGTGGATGAAACGACCGCACGGAAACGGTTGTTCGCGGCATTGGTGACCCAGACCAAACAGGAACCGGCTGTCGTGCTAAAGGCCTTGGCAACATTCAGGCTGCTCGAGTCCGAACCATCGCCGAGCGTCACGGCCCCGGTCCGCGAACGGTGTGGGCGACATTGGTACCCTTCGCGGCGATGACCGTAGCCCTACAGGGGCAACCATCGCGCTGGTGCAGATGCTGGTATCCGCGCGTGTAACCCACAAGAGGCGGGTGCCGGCTGTTCTCCAGTTGATGACACCATCGCTCACCGAGCAACCGGTGAGCGTGCCAGCAACCAGCAGACCGAAGGAGAAGGCGCCAGTGCCCGAGGCGCCTGGAGGCTCGGAACAGGCTTGCCCGATGCCCTCTTCGACGATGACATGCGAACAAGAGGCTGAAAATAGCGAACTCCCGGGCCAACAGCCCGGGAGTTCGCTGAAAATCAGGGTCCTTACATCATTCCCATACCGCCGTCGGCCGGCATCGGGGCCGCCGGCTCGGGCTTGTCCGCGACAATGGCCTCGGTGGTCAGCAGGAGGGCCGCGATGGATGCCGCGTTCTGCAGGGCCGAACGGGTGACCTTGGCCGGATCAATAACACCGGCTTTGACGAGGTCTACTAGCTCACCCGTCGCGGCATTGAGTCCAATCGAACCCGACGAGTCCGCCACCTCTCGCACTTTGACGGCACCTTCGAATCCGGCGTTCGCCGCGATGTGACGAAGTGGTGCTTCGAGCGAATGGGCCACGATTCGTGCACCAGTCGATTCATCGCCCGTCAGGGTCGCGACGAGAGCGTCAACCGCCGCACGGCTGCGCACCAGGGCTGTGCCACCACCGGCAACGATTCCCTCGTCGATAGCAGCGCGCGTCGCGCTCAAAGCGTCCTCGATGCGGTGCTTCTTTTCCTTGAGTTCGACTTCAGTCGCGGCGCCGACTTTGACGACGGCCACGCCTCCGGCCAGCTTCGCTAGACGCTCTTGGAGTTTCTCGCGGTCCCAGTCGGAGTCGGTCTCGTCGATTTCACGTTTAATCTGCGCAACGCGACCTGCCACGTCAGCAGAAGCTCCCGCACCGTCGACGATGGTGGTGGCGTCCTTAGTGACTACGATGCGGCGCGCACGTCCCAACAGGTCCAACGTTGCCGAGTCGAGTTTGAGGCCAATCTCTTCAGAGATGACGGTCCCTCCGGTAAGGATGGCCATGTCCTGGAGCATCGCCTTGCGGCGCTCACCGAAACCGGGGGCCTTCACCGCGACCGACGTGAACGTGCCTCGAATCTTGTTCACGACCAATGTCGCGAGGGCTTCACCCTCGACATCTTCAGCCACGATCAAGAGAGCACGACCAGTCTGCATCACCTTTTCGAGAAGCGGCACGAGGTCGTGAACCGCCGAAATTTTTCCGGCCGCGAATAGGACAAAAGCATCCTCAAGGACGGCTTCCTGACGTTCCGCGTCAGTCACGAAATACGGAGACAGGTATCCCTTGTCAAACTGCATTCCTTCGGTGAGTTCTAGTTCGATGCCAAAGGTGTTCGACTCCTCCACCGTGACCGTACCGTCCTTGCCCACCTTGTCGATGGCGTCGGCAATGGTTTCGCCAATTGAGGCGTCGGCCGCGGAAATCGTGGCTACCTGGGCAATCTGGCTCTTGTCGGACACCGGCTGACTTTGTCCCTGAATTGAGTCAACGGCCGCACGGACCGCCTTTTCAATTCCACGCTTGAGACCTGAGGGGTTGGCCCCAGCGGCCACATTGCGCAGGCCTTCCTTGATAAGAGCCTGAGCCAAGACGGTGGCAGTCGTGGTGCCGTCACCAGCCACGTCATTGGTCTTGGTGGCAACTTCCTTCACCAGTTGTGCGCCCATATTCTCGAAGGGGTCCTCGAGTTCAATCTCGCGCGCAATCGACACGCCGTCATTGGTGATAAGCGGAGCACCAAACTTTTTGCCGATGACGACGTTTCGGCCCTTGGGCCCGAGCGTCACTTTGACGGCGTCGGCCAATTTGTCGACACCGGCTTCAAGGCCGCGCCGGGCGTCCTCATCAAACTTGAGCAACTTCGACATGATTGACCTACTTGGAGATGGTCGCGAGCACGTCGCGGCTCGACAGGATCAATAGCTCCTCACCGTCGACGGTGATTTCCGTGCCGCCGTACTTCGAGTAGACGACAGTGTCGCCCACCGACACGCCAGTCGGGATGACCTCGCCCGACTGCTCAGCACGACGTCCCGGACCCACGGCCAGAACTTCACCCTGTTGGGGCTTTTCCTTGGCCGTGTCAGGAATCACGAGGCCTGACGCAGTTGTGGCCTCGGCGTTGTGGGGGCGGACAACGATACGGTCCTCGAGGGGGTGCAATTTCATATGGAATCCTCCTGGGTCATAGCACTCGAACAGTGCGAGTGCTAAATTAGCAGACTAAAGTTAAGAGTGCTACAGGCCTTCATTCCACACGAGGGACACCGGTTTAATTCGAAATCGGTAAACGCAAATACTCACTGAGATACCATTTAATTTATGGCCACTTTGCGCGCTTTTTGGTCGCGCATTGCGCCAAAGATTGACTTAAATTTCATATTTCTTGGGTTGCTGGTCGCCCTCAACCTTTACGCCAACCGAGCGATGGCCCTGGTCTCAGTGGCCTACCCGAACGATTCTTCAGTGCACCAACAGATGGTCCGATTTGCCTCATCGGCACTGCGCTCTGGCCATTGGCCCATGACAATGTGGTACCCGAATCTCGACCTCGGATCACCCCAGTTTCTTCATTATCAGGGGCTTCCCGCCACCTTAACTGGGGCACTCGGGCTGGTAGTCACACCGAACGTAGCATTTCGACTTTCCCTTTACGTAATGGTTGCCCTGTGGCCCGTGGTCATTTATGGCGCTGCACGAGTCTTCAAATTGCCGCGTCCCACCGCCCTCGCGGCCGCGATGGTGTCACCATTTCTGGCCAGTTCGACTCTCGTGGGATACGAGGCTGGTGCCTACACCTGGATCGGGTACGGCGTATGGGCTCAATTGGCGGGATCAATGGCCCTCCCCTTCGCGTGGGCGTGGTCCTGGCGCGCGCTCTCCGAAAAGAGGGCAATCGGTTGGGCGGTCTTTTTTATCGCCCTGACGTCGGCTCTTCACTTCGAAACGGGATATTCCGCATTCGGCGCCGTCGTTCTTATGGCGTTAGTGCACCCGGCTCCATGGCGAGATCGACTTCGCCGAGGACTTACCGTTTTGGTCGGCGCAGGGCTTTCAGTCTCGTGGGTACTCGTACCTCTGCTGGTGAACGCCCGATGGGCGGCCATCAATTCGGCGCTAGAAACAACAGGACTCGTGCGGGGCTACGGGGCCCGTCAAAACCTGTCGTGGTTATTCCATGGCCAACTTCTGGATGCCAACCGCCTGCCAATTCTTACCGTGCTTCTCTTCATTGGTATGGCTGGAGCCATTGCACTATGGCGTCGCGATCCTCTACGCCGGGCCTTTGCCACCTTAACAACCATCTTTTTCGTAATTTCATGGGGCCCCACCACGCTAGGTGCAGCTACCAACCTCTTACCCGGACATTCCGACATTTACTTTCGCCGCTTCCTGCTTAGTTTCCACCTGGGAGCAATTTTTTTGATTGGAACAGCGGTGGCCTACCTCGCAAGCTGGTGGGTGCGTACCATTCCCGCAATCATCCATGGCGAATCTACGTTCGCGCACCGCGGTCGAGTCGTCACAATCGGGCTCGCACTTCTTACGCTGGCAATTGCCGTGCCTTCGGTATATCACTACCAATCTCGAAATGAATACAACGTTCATTATCAGCATGATGCTGAAATCACTGCGGCCCGCGACCTCGCTCCCATCATGTCGTATCTCGAGAGCCACCATGATGGTCGGGTCTACGCCGGCGACATCTTGGACTGGGGCAAGAATTTCAAGGTGGGTGAAGTGCCGATGTACATGTACCTCGCCGCTCACGACATCGACCAAGTCGGCTTTTTGTTGCGCACAGCTGCGCTGATGGAGCAACCCGAATATCTATTCGACAGTTCCAGACCAAACGACTACGCCATCATGGGAATTCGCTACATCCTCTCACCCAATTCGACACCACCCATTCACGCCGTTCGACTGATGCAGAGCGGTAACTATTTCCTTTACGTCATCCCAGGTAACCACTACCTAAGCCTGACGGTTCACTCAGGGCAGCTCGATGCGAATAAGAGATCGCTGCTGGCGTGGAGTGGTCACATTCTTGGAAACGGAACTTTTGTCGAGCACGTCAGCCAACTGGTGCGCTGGAACGCCACCACTCCTCGCTACATCGCCCCTACGGTCACTTCTGCTCATCCTGGCCAGGTCATCACACAGACTGCGGATCTGTCGCACGGTGACGCCTACGGTACGGTTCGTGCCCGCGAAACAAGCGTCGTTGTTCTGTCCGCATCATTTGACCCTGGCTGGGTGGCAACGGTTGATGGGGTTGAACGCCCAACTGTCATGATTGCCCCTGCTCTAGTCGGCGTGATTGTGCCCCCTGGGAACCATGCGGTCATATTCCGTTACCACGGGTACCGTTATTACCCGGAGTTACTCGCCCTATCTTTTTCGGCTCTTGCAGTGTCTTTTGCCGTCGGACGAAAGACCCTTCGCGTTCGCTTAGTTAATTAAGTCACCAAGCATTGAGTCAATGCATCGCCCTCGATATCACGACCCCGACCACAAACTTGGCCACGCTGAAACGAACTGCAGCCCTCCAAAAGAAATGGAGGGTTTGCTACCTAGCCCAGATTGATATCAGATGGAACGCGGTAAGCCAGTTTCGAATCGAGGGATATCGCACGCTTCATCCGAACGATTCCTTCAGCAGTGTTACCGGCGCGGTACATCAGAAGACCCGAGTTGTACAGGCTGCTTGAGTCGTTGGGGTACTTGGACAAAACGTGATCGAAGTCAGATAAAGCTTGAGCCCTATTTGTCGTCATCTCGGCAACGGCCTTGTTGTACCATGCGTTGCGGTATTCCGGAGCCAACATCAGACAACGTGAGTAGTAGGAGATGGCGTCCTGCAAGCGACCCTGCTTTTGGGCACTAACACCTAGGTCGTAGTAGGCAATTGCGTTGTAATTGTGTTGGTTCGTGGTGTTCTGGCTAATAACGTTCTGTAATAGAGCTTCAGCCGGAGCGTAAGATCCCGCGTGAATTTCTGAAGAAGCCGTGTTGAGCATGCCCGCGAAATCGGAACCACCAAATACGAACTTCCAGGCTGTCAGCCCCACAACAAGAGCCGCAACTACCACACCGGTGGTTACAAGCTGCTTCCGGCTGATGTTCAAGGTTACTGCCCTGCCGTTCGAAGACTCGTCCAGAGCCACGTCAACCTCATGTGAGTTCAAATCACCTGACATATTTCACCACTTTTGATAGACGCAAGAAGCCAACTAAGTAGTTCTACTCTAGCCCGGTCTGTCCATTTACAGTTGTATGAAAGACCGACACCTGGGTTAAGCCCACACAGGTCAAGCCGAACGATCCGCTTCCATTTGACTTCAGCACGAACATGCTTGGAACAGACTTGTTAGTTTTTGACCCCTTCTTCCAACTCGCGTAGAACGGAACGGCAGTGTTCTTGAGAGACTTAGCGGGCAAGGTGCAAGAGATCGTCGGCGAAGTACTTCCCGGCTGAGAAACCATCACCACGTAAAAACCACGATCCGGCACGTTAATTGTGGATGAGGACTTGGGGCACGTAAGACCCAAGTCCGATTTAACACAATTGAGCAAAACGGACTGCGCATTCGAGCCAGCAGGTCCGGTAGCACCGGTGGCACCAGTGGCCCCGGTTGCGCCGGTGTCACCCTTGGGACCGGTCGCACCAGCGGGTCCAGTGGCACCAGCGGGTCCAGTGGCACCAGCGGGTCCAGTGGCACCTGTCGCACCAGCGGGTCCAGTAGCACCAGCGGGTCCAGTGGCACCAGTGGCGCCGGTTGCACCAGTAGCGCCGTTAGCTCCAGTGGCGCCGGTCGCACCAGT
>CAXBRI010000007.1:0-14613 GCA_963978125.1 uncultured bacterium
TGCCACTCCGAAGATAGTCCCGACCGACGCCAGCCAGCCGCTGCTCCGACCTGGCCTACAGTGACCACAGTCCCAAGAAAGGTGCCTCCGTGGAAGTGGGAATCTCAATCGGTAGCGCGTACTACGACGGTTCCAACTGGGAAGATCTCGTCGAACTCGTCCGCGCCGCCGATCGTCTGGGTTGTCATTCGGCGTGGTCGGCCGAAGCGTGGGGCATGGAGTCGACCACCCCACTGGCCTACCTCGGGGCATTAACCAGCAACATCAAACTCGGCACGGGCATCATGCAAATCACCGCGCGCACACCGTCCATGGCGGCGATGACCGCGCTGACCCTCGCCCGCATCACCCACAATCGCTTTCTTCTCGGCCTGGGGGTGAGCGGTCCTCAGGTGGTGGAAGGACTCCACGGCGCGTCGTTCGACAAGCCCCTGAAGCGACTCCGCGAATACATCGAGATCCTTCGTCAGGGACTTCGGGGGGAGAAGATTGCCCTCAACGGTGAGCACTACGTACTCCCCCGACCCGGTGGCGAGGGCAAGTCACTTCGGCTGTCGATGCCTCCGAACCCCGTAATCCCGCTCTACCTCGCGACACTCGGACCCAAAATGCTGGAACTCACGGGTGAGGTGGCTGACGGTTGGTTGGGCACGAGTTTCATTCCCGAAGTGGGTTCACTTTTCACCGACCACCTCGCAGCGGGCGCCGCCAAATCGGGACGAACCCTCAAGGACCTCGACCTGCAGATCACCGCAACCATCGAGATTGGGCAAAACGTCGAGGAGCTGATTAACCGCTACCGGCCCCGGGCCGCCTTCACCCTTGGTGCGATGGGTTCAGCCAACACGAACTTCTACAACGCGGCCTACTCGCGTGCCGGCTACGCCGACATGGCGAGCGAAGTCCAGAAGTTGTGGGTGGAGGGTCGCAAAGAAGAAGCTGTAGCCGCCGTCACCGATGACTTCGTGCTCAAGGCATTCATGATTGGCACCGAAGAGATGGTCCGCGAGCGGGTCCGTGTCACCAAGGAAGCGGGAATCACCACGCTCCGGGTTGCCCCGATGGGCCACACCCGCGATGAACAGATTGAGAATCTTGAGCACATCATCGACGTGGTGAAAGGCTGAACGGCGCCCTACGGGGTTGTTGTGTGAACGTCGTCGACGTCGCGGGCCCGAGGCTTAAGTGATGTGTCACTCCTGCTGAGTCGCCACCGGTCGGTTGAGGTCGTGCGCGTACTGCGACCACGAACCAGGAAACAGACGTTTGGTACCGAGCCCCACCCACTCCATTGTCAGGAGATTGTGGCACGCGGTCACCCCCGAGCCGCAATAGGAAATCACGTCCGTGTCAGGCGTGACGCCAGAGGCTTCAAAGATCTGTCGAACGACGTCTGAATCTCTCAGATTCTGCCCCTCAATGTTCTCCCGACACGGGACGCTCTTGGCGCCTGGGATATGGCCGAACCGTGGATCAACTTGATCTGGCGCGCCTTCGTATCGGTCACGATTTCGTGCATCAATCACCAGGCGAGAGGGGTCACTCGCCTCGTCGATGGTGGCCAACCTTTCCCGCGGCCAGGGAGTTGGCGTGAAAGTTGCCCGATGGCGCTCGGGTGACGGGCCGGATTCGGTTTCGCTAAACACGGAAAGTCCGCCGTCGAGTACGGCGGCGGAGTGGCCGGTCGCCCGCAGCATCCACACCAGCCGAGCCGCGATAACGCCACCGGCATCGTCGTAGGCGATGACGACCGTGTCATCGCCGATGCCGTGTGCGGACATGCCTTCAGCGAACACCTCGGGACTGGGGAGTGGGTGACGCCCCTCGGCCGGCGACGCGGGACCCGCGAGCCACTCCTCTAGTTCGATGTAGATAGCGTCCGGAGCGTGCACCGATTCATATTCGTCGCGCCCCGATCGGCCGTCGAGGTACCACCGCACGTCGGCCAACACGACATCTCCCGAGATACGAAGAAACTCCTCGCGTCCGATGAAAGGCGCAGAAGGGGTTCGGTACGTCGCCATACAGACATTCTTCAACATTTCGATTTCACTATCGCTGGAATGTGGGCGATACCGGTACCCTTACCCTCTGTCTGCTCACTCACGAGCATGACGTCAGAGAGGTTCTTGTGGATCCGCACCCGCAGACGGCCGAAATAGCCAGCTGGAGTGCCAGTGCTCTCACCGAGCATTTGGCCGCCGGTGACATCACCAGCGTTGCCTACGTCGAATCTCTGATTGAAAGAGCGCAAGCGATTGACGACGAGAGTTCTTCCGTGGCGTTACGTTCTATTGCTGCGCTGTCAGATGACGCCATCAATCAAGCCCGGGAGCGTGACCGTGAACGCCGGGATGGCCAACCCCGTGGCCCGCTCCACGGCATCCCCGTTCTTGTTAAAGACAACATTGAGGCAATAGGCCTTCCGGGAGCGGCCGGTTCAACCGCGTTGACTTCGTCGGGGCGTGACGCCCCGCTGGTGTCATCCCTTCGACAGGCCGGGGCCATCATCTTGGGCTCCACCAACCTCAGCCAATGGGCCAACATCCGCTCTCCTCGATCAAGTAGCGGCTACTCGGCGCGTGGCGGTTTGGTAGTGAATCCCTGGGCACTCGACCGCTCCGCCGGCGGTTCGTCGTCGGGTTCCGGGGCTGCCGTGGCGGCGGGCTTAGCCCCAATAGCAATAGGAACCGAGACTGATGGTTCCATCGTCTGTCCGTCTTCACTCAATGGTGTCGTTGGACTAAAGCCAACGGTCGGCGCCATTTCTCGCGGAGGAATTGTTCCGATTAGTCACTCCCAGGACAGTCCCGGACCGATGGCGCGAACAGTGGCTGATATTGAACTATGCACTCGAGCTCTCATGTCGGTGAGCGAAGCGTCAAATGTACGAATTGTTGATGCCACCAATTGGAGGACCGGCCACCCCGCCACCGATGCCATCATCAATGACGTTGTATTCAAACTCGGTCGGAATACGAACATAACCCGGCGAAAGGCGAATGAGTCCAGCAATGAAGTGGGAGATGACGAACTTCATGTCCTACTGGCGGAGTTAAAGGACGGCCTCGACACTTATTTAGGCTCTCGCCCAGAAGCAACTGTGCGATCACTCGTGGAAGTGATTGATTACGAAAATCAAAATTCCGGCACAGAAATGGCACACTTTGGCCACGAGTTCTTCGAACTCGCCGTCAAGTCAGGCGGAACGAATACCAGTGCATACTTTGACGCTCGCCGACGAAATCTTGATTGGGCCACCACCACTCTCAACGACCTACTCGAGGGGCATTCGGTGGCCATCGCAGCCGCGTACGGCCCGGCGTGGAAAATCGATCTTGTCAATGGTGATCAAGTCAGCCATTCATCAACGTCGATTCAAGCCACGGCCATCGCCGGCTGGCCAATCCTGTGCATTCCGGTCGGACTTGTCGATGGCCTTCCCGTCGGCTTAACCATGTTCAGCCGGCCGGGTGACGAAGCCGAACTGCTTGCCGCGGCGAAATTGGTCGAACGGGAGTTCGAAGGCGTTGAATTCAGGCCTACACTTCGAACACCAACTCGGGGCTGACCGCAAATGGGCGGATGTTCAGTGTTGGCCTACGGTGTGGGAATGGTGACCGGGCGAACCAAGACTCCGTGGTGGGGCGTCGTCTTGAACACACCCGACCCCAGTGGATTGGCGCACTTTTACAGTCAAATTCTCGGTTGGGAAGTCGTTCGAGCCGAGAAGAATCAGGCAACAATTCGAATGCCCAACGCTCCGACCTACATCGCATTTCAGCGAGATGACGATTTCGTTCCACCGTCGTGGCCGACGCATTCTGACCACGTGGGCATGACTCACCACCTCGACATTGGCGTCGATGACCTCGCCCACGGCGTCGAATTCGCTATATCAATAGGAGCCACGGAGGAAGACTTCCAGCCTCAAGAAGAAGTTCGCGTTCTCCGTGACCCATCGGGGCATCTCTTGTGTCTCTATCTCGATCACGATCCGAGCTACTAGAGAAGCCAGATTCTTGGTCGTCACGTCGAAAGTTTCAGAAGCTTGCCGACGAATTGGGGCACCTAGGTTGACCAAGTGGAACTAGAGCAGGCCGGAGCAGTCATTGAATGGCGAGGACCCGCGCCCTTCTTTTTCCTCGAGTTCCATGGGGAAAATGCCGACGTCATCAATTCAATGTCGCCAGCAGTGACCTACGGGTGGGGCGTAGTGCCCGTGCGGGCCATCATCGGGAGTTCTCTTTTTGTAACTTCGCTGATTCCCCGCCACGGCGCATACTTACTTCCCATCAAGAAAGCGGTTCGGGAATCCGAAGGAATTTCAGTTGGGTCCCACGTCAGCGCAATCATCACGATATGACTCACCGCCTTAATTGAAATCAATGAAGACAGCAGTCGCGTGCCCCCGGCAGGATTCGAACCTGCGCTCACGGTTTAGGAAACCGATGCTCTATCCCCTGAGCTACGAGGGCGGACAAGTAGCCAGTGTACGAGGCGAAGCAACACGGGGATTGAAGCCATCAGCGTGGCACTAGATCCATCCCGTTCAACCTCGAGATAGGTAATTGGGCGACCGGACTCATCACGCGAAATGGCCTAGTTTCGTTCCGTGATCCCGACCGCCATACGACGTATTTCGAACTATGGGGTTGTTCTCGGGGTGCTCGCGGTGTCGACCGTGGCGCCATCGAAAGCTGAATCGGCACCGTACCCCGTCACTCCCCCGCAATACCCCGCCTTCTTAACCGCTATGTGTCCACCGGAGCCGTCTGGGCCGCTCGAGAATGCGCCGAACGCGGTGGAAGGTGGGCGCACCGTGGCGCTCACCTTCGACGATGGCCCGGGTCCCTCGGTACCCGCGATCATCACCGTGCTCGAGAAGTATCACATCCGTGCCACATTTTTGAATGACGACACCCAGTGGCCGTCGTACTTGAGGACCGAGTTCAACGACGGCTACCTCATGGGCAATCACACGGGGAACCACACGCTGCTCACCGGACTCACACTCGGCCAGCAACTAACTGAGATTGACCGATCGATGATGAAGACCTACTCGGCCACCAAGACAGTGACCTGCGCGTTCCGTCCTCCCTACGGCGGCTACGACGCAAACACCATCAGGGCGGCGGCGATGCGGCGCGTAGGGATGTGGATGTGGAACGTCGGCACCGGCGACTTTTTGGCTCAAGGATCGGACTCGCCCTACTGGATACGGCACATCTGGACGAGCGCTCTGGGCCCGGGGCTCGGACTCACCCACCCCACCGTGCTGCTGCACGACCAGCACCATCCAATGCCCGCCACCGTGGATGCTCTCCCCATCATCATCCAGGGTTTCTTGAGTCACGGCTACACGTTCGTTGACCTGCTGGGCCGAAGTGGTGAGCCCGATTCGTGCCCCGGGTCGACCCCCGCGCCGTACGGCACGGACGGAACTTCGCTTCAGGCCGATCAGACCCTCTCCAGCGGTGCGTCTCTTGTTTCCCCGAATGGGGAGTTCACCCTCACCATGCGCACCGACGGAAATCTGGCCGTGTCACTGACCGGCGGACGAACGCTGTGGACGAGTGGCACAGCGGGTCACTCTGGCGCCGTCGCAGTCATGGACGGCCACGGCGTTCTCCGCGTGACTTACGGTTCGGAAGTGTTCTGGTCATCGGGACCGGCGTCGGCGGCCACACGCGCGGTGTTGGGCAACAACGGAAATCTCGTCACCGTGGACGGAACGCATGCGACCTGGTCGAGCAACAGCGCCCTCACCGAACTGCACTCGGGCGATCGACTGCTTCCTGGATGGTCCGTCTACTCGCCCAATGGCCGGTGTGCTTTCACTCAGGCACTGAACGGATCGCTCCGGCTTCGTTCCGCAAACGGAATGACGATTTGGTCGAACGGCGTCCGGGCGCCGGGAGCCTCGACCACGCTCGCCAACTCGGGTTCACTCATCAGCGTCATGGCCGGCACGGCAGTGTGGAACTCGCTGATGACCCGTGTGGGTGACTGGCTTCGTGTCACCAACACCGGTCACGTTGAATTCCGCACCGCCGGCGGAGTCTTATTTTTCGTGACCCCTTAGGCCGCGAGACCCGAAATGTCGATTCCACGGTCGGCGTAGAAGGAAACCAGTTCCCCGGGTACGAAGGTGGCGATGTCGGCGCCGACCTCGCGCGGGTGGAACACGATGGGAGCCACGTCGGGGAGCGGCTCGTTGTTGACCACGGCACCCAGGAATCCGTAGGTCTCACGCACCGCGGCGAGCAACTTGAGCTGAATTCCCTGGTCGTCGGGGACGGTCGACGCGGCCACATTGAACCGGGTGAAGAACTCATATTTCCAATAGCCGAATCCGTCCAACTTCCAGGCGATATTCCGGAGTTGCACGCACAGCCAGCTCAGTTCACCGACGTATCGGGTCACCGACCAGTACGGGTCGGGGTAGAAGCCGCCGGGTTGGGGCTTGGGCTCCTCGGCCACCACGCACACGTCGGCGCCACCCCACGGCTCTTCGGTTCCGATGTGTCCCGCCACAATGTCAGCGGCCAGAGCATCCAGTTTTGTCAGAGGGTTTTTCATGCCCTTCACGCTACGAAGGGGGTGTGACACGGTCCAGGAGGCGGTTACTCCAGCGTGTTCAAAAACCCGTTCACCACGGACATGTAGCGGTCCCGCTCCTCCACGAAGGGCATGTGACTCGATTCTTCGAATATCTCCCAACGCACGTCAGGGATCCCGTCAAAAAAGGGCTGTACGCAGGCCGGCGTCGCCTCGTCGTATCGACCCGACAGAAGGAGGGTCGGAACCGAAATCGAATTCACCCGGTCCACCACCGACCAGTTCTTTAACGTCCCGATGCAGAAGAACTCGTTGGGGCCGTTCATCGTCAGATATACCGTGTTGTCCTCGTCCATGAACTGCATGGTGCGGATCACTTCGGGCGGATTCGGAATAACCCGACACACGTGTAGGTCGTAATACCGCTGGGTCGCTTCAAGGTAGGCCGGGTCGCTGGTGGTGCCGGCGGCCTCGTGACTATTGAGCGCCTGCTG
Organism: uncultured bacterium; assembly: GCA_963978125.1. GTDB lineage: Bacteria > Actinomycetota > Acidimicrobiia > Acidimicrobiales > RAAP-2 > RAAP-2. The sequence goes on from CAXBRI010000007.1 coordinate 7,056, forward strand.
GTCGTCCTGACTCATCTCGGCCCGAAGAACACGGGCTTCCTGGGCCCACAGCGCCATCGAAGCCGGTGAATTCGAGATAATTAGGCCGCGGAGTCCCCGCGGTTGACGTATGGCGTGTTCGGCACCCAGCATGCCACCCCACGATTGACCGAGCAGGAAGTAACTGTCGGCGATTCCGAGGTGACGTAACAATGACTCCAATTCGTCAAGAAAGAGATTGACGGTCCAAAAATCGGGCCCTCGGTCGGGAAGGTGTGTCGAGCGCCCACCGCCCAACTGGTCATAATGAACGACGGGGCGACCGGTCTGGGCCACGTCAGCAATCGCCAAGACGTAATCGTGGCTGCACCCGGGACCACCGTGGGCAACAACAAGCGGGGTGCGCCCGTTCGAGAGATCTCCGGTTACGCGAAAGTACGTCGAGTACTCGCCGAATGGGGCGAAACCTTCAGAGACAGCGGGCTCAGTCACGTAGTCAGCCTACGGACGCGATTCCTTAGTCGTCGCCGCCTTGGCCGCCTTCGGACTCACCGGACCAGTTTCCCGAAGTCGTACCTGATGTCCCAGCATTTCCGGTGTTCGCGGATCCGTTCGAAGCTCCGTGGTCATCGCCGAAGCCTTCTTGGGCTTGGTAGCCGTCTTCGTGTGACGAGTCATCCCCAAAGCCCGATGAACCGCCCACCTGATGCAAGGTTGGAGTGGTCGTCGTAGTAGCCGGAGCGCCCGACATACCCGTCTCTCCCACGTTTCCCGTCACGCCCGTCGTGCCCGTCACGCCCGTCACGCCCGTCGTGCCCGTCGTCCCTGTGGTGCCGGTGGTTCCCGTCGCCTGCGACGAAGCAGCCGACGCTATTGACCCGCCATTTGACGTCATGATGTGTGTCACGGCACCGGCGCCGGTCACCGTCAGAACACCGGTAGCCACCCACGAAGCAATCGCCGCACTCTTCATCGTCACTCCTTTGACGCCACTATTCAACTTCGTGAAGGTAAGAAAAGCCTGTGAAACGCGTGGGAAGCTTCTGAGAAAACTCAAGTAGCCTCGTACCCCTATGGGCCTCTCAATTGGCATTGTCGGACTACCAAACGTCGGAAAATCAACGCTCTTTAACGCCCTGACCAACAACGACGTTCTGGCCGCCAACTACCCCTTTGCCACAATTGAGCCCAATGTGGGGGTCGTGCCCGTCCCCGACCACCGGCTCGCGGTGCTGGCTTCCATCTTCAACTCGGAAAGAATCCTCCCGGCCTCAGTGACCTTCGTGGACATCGCCGGCATCGTGAAGGGGGCCTCCGAGGGAGAAGGACTGGGCAACCAGTTCCTGGCCGCCATTCGCGAGTCCGACGCCATCTGCGAGGTGGTTCGCGCGTTCGAAGACGATGACGTCATTCACGTTGATGGTCGAATCGATCCGGCCGGTGACGTGGCCACCATCGAAACCGAGCTCATCCTCGCCGACCTTCAGACCATTGAAAAGGCGCTCGTGCGGATTGAAAAGGACGCCAAGCGTCTTCCCGAAGCCGCCGCGAAGCTCGCCGTGGTCACCGCGGCTCGGAACGCACTCAATGCGGGCAAGGTCCTGTCCCGTCTGACGGACAAGGAGATTGACCACGCGGCCCTCGCAGATTTGCATCTTCTCACCGAGAAGCCCTTTATCTACGTGTTCAACGTGGACGAAACGGCTCTGGCCGACGAAGGACGTCGGGCCCAGCTGATCGCGTCAGTCGCACCCTCTCCCGCCATCGTCCTATGCGCCAAGGTTGAAGCCGAACTCGCCGGACTGGACGAGGCCGATGCACTCGAGATTCTGCGATCTTTCGGCCAGGAGGAATCGGGGCTATCGCAGTTGTCTCGCGTGGGATTTGCGACCCTGGGCCTGCAGACTTTCCTCACGGCCGGCCCCAAGGAAGCACGGGCCTGGACCATTCGCCAAGGGGCAACGGCACCCGAAGCCGCGGGTGAGATTCACACGGACTTTCAGAAGCACTTCATCAAGGCCGAAGTCATCGCCTTCGACGATCTGGTGGGTGCCGGCTCGGTGGCCGCAGTTCGCGCGGCCGGCAAGGCCCGCATCGAAGGCAAGGACTACGTGATGCGTGATGGTGACGTCGTGGAGTTCCGCGTCAACGCGTAGTAAGTGCCTTTCGAGGCCCACCTCCCCCTAAACTTCGATTCGTGGCGACTGCGACAGAGGTCGGCGCCCGCGAGTTTGCATCCCATCTGAAATAAGGAAAAGCCATGGCCTCCGCCCCTTTTGACTTCAAAGTTGCCGACCTGTCCCTCGCCGCCTTCGGCCGAGCGGAGATTCAACTCGCCGAGCACGAAATGCCCGGTCTCATGGCCATGCGCCGTGAGTTCGCCGCGAGTCAGCCCCTGAAGGGAGCCCGGATCGCCGGTTCGCTCCACATGACGATTCAGACAGCCGTGCTCATTGAAACCCTCGCGGCGCTCGGTGCCGACGTCCGCTGGGTGTCGTGCAACATCTTCTCCACCCAGGACCACGCAGCGGCCGCAGTTGTGGTGGGCCCTAACGGCACCCCCGACAACCCCCAGGGCATTCCTGTCTTCGCGTGGAAGGGCGAGACGCTCGAAGAGTACTGGTGGTGCACCGAGCAACTCCTGCGCTGGCCGGGCCACAGCGGACCCAACTTGATTCTTGACGACGGTGGCGACGCCACGCTGTTGATCCACAAGGGACTGGAGTTCGAACAGGCCGGTTTCGTTCCGGCCCCCGATGCCGCCGACTCCGAGGAGTACGGCGTCATCCTTCAGCTTCTCAATCGCATTATTTCAAGTGGAGAGAAAATCTTCGCCCCGATGTCTGCGGGCATCGTGGGTGTCTCGGAAGAGACGACCACCGGCGTCCACCGTCTGTACGAAATGGCCAAGGCCGGCTCGCTCCTCTTCCCGGCCATCAACGTCAACGACGCAGTGACCAAGTCGAAGTTCGACAACAAGTACGGCTGCCGTCACTCGCTAATTGATGGCATCAACCGCGCCACCGACACACTCATCGGCGGCAAGGTCGCCGTGGTCTGCGGATACGGCGACGTGGGCAAGGGATCGGCCGAGTCGCTGCGTGGCCAGGGCGCCCGAGTGATTGTCACCGAGATTGACCCCATCTGCGCGCTGCAGGCCGCGATGGACGGCTTTCAGGTGACCACCCTCGAAGAGGCCCTGCCCATCGCCGACATCGTCATCACCGCGACCGGTAACCGCGACATCGTGACCGTTGACCACATGCTGGCCATGAAGCACCAGACAATTCTGGGCAACATTGGCCACTTCGACAACGAGATCGACATGGCTGGCCTGGCCGGCCTGGCGGGCGCGAAGCGCGAGACCATCAAGCCTCAGGTCGACAAGTGGACGATGCCTAACGGCCGGTCCATCATCGTCCTGTCCGAAGGCCGTCTGCTCAACCTCGGCAACGCCACGGGTCACCCGAGCTTCGTGATGAGCAACTCCTTCACCAACCAGGTGATGGCCCAGATGGAACTCTGGCAGAACCACAGCCAGTACCGCCGCGACGTCTACGTGCTTCCGAAGCACCTCGACGAGAAGGTTGCCCGTCTGCACCTCGACTCGCTGGGGGTCAAGTTGACCACGCTGTCCAAGCAGCAGGCCGACTACCTAGGTGTTGCCGTCGAGGGCCCGTACAAGCCGGACACCTACCGCTACTAGGAGCGGTAGCCGGCGAACACGTCGGTGACACAACCCGTCAAACCTTTGGGGTTGCGGGCGCGGACGAACCATTCCGTGCGCATCATTTCGCGGAATCGGTCACGGCCCATTTCCATCCAAAAATTGGACTCGCCGATCTGCGAGGCGTGGGCGGCCAACGCGTCGAACTTGTAGCCGTTGACCTCGGAGACGTCGATCGCCGCGTCGATGTCTTCGTCCGGGGTGCCCATCTGGACGCGTTCCTGCTCGGGCTCGGGTTCACGGACGATGCCCTTGGCGGCCTCTTCCTCGCGCTGCTTGCGCTCCTGGGCCTCCCAGCGTTCGCGCATCATGGCCATCACCGAAAGCGGAATGGTGTTGAAGTAGACCGTCGGCTCGTAGTTCAAAAAATCAAGGGCCCGCATGGTGATGCGATGCGCCTGGATGTGGTCGGGGTGGCCGTAGAAGCCGACCTCGTTGTAGGTCATGATGACCTGCGGGTGCTCCTCGTTGATCAGGTCCGCCAGGTGACGGGCCGCCACGTCGACGTCGGCGCGCCAAAAAGAGGCCGGGTCGTCGTTCTGAGCCCAGCCCATCATTCCTGAGTCCCGGTAACCCAGACGGACGAGGCGATCGATGCCGAGGATGGCGACCGCTCGCTCCAATTCCACGGCGCGCAGGGCCGCGACGGCGTCTCCGTCGTGGTGATCGGCGTCGGGCTTGTTGCCGTCGGGGTCGTCGCCGCACTCTCCGTTAGTGCAGGTCACGAGCACGGTGCGTACCCCCTGCTCGTGAAGAAGACGGAACAGTCCCCCGGTCGACGAGGCCTCGTCGTCGGGGTGGGCGTGGACGGCGAGAAAAGTCAGGTCACTCATAGATTCGCAAACAGGCTCTGGCCGTCACCCGGTACGGGCCGGCGTTCCCATCCCCTCAAGTAGTACTCGGCTCCGAACGCCATTTCGAAGACCCCGAGGTCCAGAGTCATCAGATTGGCATTATCGATTTGCGTGGCGTGCGCCGCAATGGACTGCTGCTTGGTCGCGGCGAACCGGCGCACGTTGAGTTTGATTTCCACGTCCTCGTCGGCGACGCCTTCGACTGCTTCCATAAAGAAGGCCGGCAGCTCGAGGCCGGCCGCGGCTGCTCCATCGCGAAATGCATTCAGGACGCTCTCGGGCATCACCGGGTAGTACAGACGCTCGACGGTGCGCGACTTCGCCACCGCCATGCGCGTGACCACGTTCGTCTGGATGTGGTCAGGGTGGCGATAGAAGCCGTTCTCGTCGTAGGTCACGACCACGGTGGCCCCCACCTCGTCGAACAATGCGGCCAAGGTGGTCGAGACCGCCTCGGGGTCGGCGTTCACGAAGGCCCGCGGGTCGCTGTTCTGAGGCCACCCGCGCATACCCGAGTCCAGAAATCCGAGATTGACGATCCGCGAGTAGCCCACCAAGGTGGCGGCCCGCTGCAACTCCCCCGCCCGGGCGATGCGCGTGGCGTCATCATCGTGACCCGGCTGATTCCCGGCCAGTCCCGACGGGTCGATTCCGAGTTGGCCCGCGGTGCAGGTCACCAGCATCACCCGGTATCCCTGTTCGGCGTAGTGCAGAGTCAGGCCCGACGTAAAGATGGCCTCATCGTCCGGGTGGGCGTGGACGCAGACCAACGTGTCGGCAAAACTCATGTTTTCCACCTTACGAGGTGGCCAGTTGAACGATGCGCACGATGAGCAGGACTCCGGCCACCAGTAGGTACGTGGCGAGCGCGCGGAACAAGATCCGTCGGCCGAGCGACGTCGGCGGTGGGGCCAATAGAGCCAGTCGGGGCATGCGCCACTCGCGGCGGTCACCCGTGAACGTCGCGGTCGGTCCGGTCCCTCGCGCCACTCGCGGAAGACCGACTGCCAGTCCGATCACGGCCGCCAGGGTCAAGTTTTCCAGCAGGCGAACCACGTTCACCGCCGTGAAGAGTGTGGTGATCATCATCGTCACCGACAACACCGCGAGGATCGAGACGATGAGAGTCGCCACGATGTTCATCAGCCGGCTGTTCACCCAGGGACCGAGAACCTCACGGTCGTTGCACAACAGCAGCACGAAGACCGTGGTGGAGGGCAGCATCAAGCCGCACATCGCTTGCACGGCCAGAGTGATGAGACCGAGCGGCGCGCCGGGCAGCAGAGTCACGGTGCCGGCCACCATCAACAGCGCGGCGAACGTGCCGTAGAAGGCCTTGGCGTCACGGACCCGCGATCCGAGCGACTGACGTTGGCCGAGCACGTCGGCGAGGGCGTAGGAGCTGGCCAACGTGACGGCAGCCGCACCAATGACCGACGCGTTCAGCAACAACACGGCGAAGAGGGTGCCCGATCCGTGGCCGACGTGGCGCGCTAGCCCCCGGGCCACGCCGAGGGCGTTGGTGTAGGAGTTGGTGCCCCCGTGGTACGAGAGCCCGGCGGCCGTCACGGCCATCAGGAGCCCCGCGCCCACGACGACGATGACCGAGCCGATGATGGTGTCGACGCGTTCGTAGTTGAGCCACCGCGGGGTGATCTTCTTGTCCACGATGTTCGACTGCTGGAAGTACAACTGCCAGGGCGCCACCGTGGTGCCGATAATCGAAATAATCAGCAGCACGGCCGACGAGGTGGCTCCCCCACGGATGCCCGGGGTCACGGCGTGGGTGGCCACCGACGAAAAATGGGGGTGCGACACGAGCACGAGTGGGACGATGACCGCGTTCACGGCGACGAAGAGCATCATGAACCGCTCCCACCGTCGGAATGAACCCGAGGCCGTGACGGCGAAGAGGAGAACAACGGCCGCGGGAACCGACACGTAAGGCGAGACCCCGAGGTAACTCATCGACAGGTCGATACCGATGAACTCGGTGACGATGATGAGGAAGTTGAGCAGCAAGATGGAGCCAACCGACACGTTGCCCCACCGGCGGCCGAAGCGCTCTCGGATGAGTCGGCCGTGCCCCACGCCCGTGACGGCCCCGAGGCGCGCCACCATCTCCTGGTTCACAATCAGAACAGGGATGAGGAGTGGCAGGGTCCACAGCAGGGTGTACCCGAAGTTCTGGCCGGCCTGGGCGTAGGTGGAGACGCCGCCGGCGTCATTGTCGCCCACCATCACGATGAGTCCGGGGCCGATAATGGCCAGGAGCGTCAGGAGACGTGCGCGCAGGGTCCGACGGGCGCCGGTGTCGTGTTCGCTGATGGAGCCGAACGCTCCGCTGATCTGGGGATTTTCCGCTTCTCCGCGCACTCTTCCTCCTTTCGTGTCTCGTGTGGGCGTTGCCGCCGGCCACGGACACGAAAGGGCTAGAGGGCGTCCTTCCGGATAGCGCGGCGTCGACGGGCGACGTGGTGCATCGTCAGCGTGGTACTAGGGGGTTTCAGAAAACCCCCTTAGAACGGGACCATTCGGTGCGGGGCGTCATTGTTCGGCCCCCACTCCGTACTCGGCACGCCACCCCTGGGGCAGCATCTCCTCGAGCAGGTCATCGACGGTGATCACTCCCATCATCACCGCGTGTTCGTCGTCCACGACGGGCACCACGGTGAGATTGAAGTCGGACATTCTGCGTGCCACTCGGTGCACTTCCCAGTGGGGGTGCACGTGCTCCACGGTCGTACGCGACACCGCCAGCACGGGCTCTGATTCGTGCGAGCGCACCAACGTGGCCACGGTCACCGAGCCCACAGGCTGGCCGGTGGCGTCAATCACGAACACGGTGTTGAGTGCCTCGGTGGCCGCTGACGACGTGCGCACGGCCTCCAGGGCGGCACCCACAGTCTGGTCGTCACCGACCGTCACGAAGTCGGGACTCATCAGACCACCGGCCGTGTCGGCGTTGTATTCGAGAAGCTGGCGAACCTTGCTTTGC
>CAXBRI010000008.1:0-13951 GCA_963978125.1 uncultured bacterium
AGATCACCGTGCACTACACGCCCGAGGTGCTGATCGGACGTCAGGTCGCGGCCGTGGTGAATTTTCCGCCGCGGCAGATCGGCAAGTTCATGTCGGAAGTGCTGACACTCGGCTTCCCCGATGCCGACGGTGCGGTCGTCCTGATCGCGCCGACGAAGTCCGTGCCCGACGGCGGCAAGCTCTTCTGACGGCCTAGAAAACCTTGTGGATCCAGTTGTGCGGGTCCGTCGCACGGCAGCGCTGGATGTCGACCAGCACCTTTTTGAGCTCCTCGGTTCGCAGGCCCGGTCCGCCGTTGCCGATGCGGAACTCGCCGTCGGGTGCGCGTACCGTACCGATCGGCGTGACCACCGCGGCGGTGCCGCAGGCGAAGGCCTCGCGCAGCTTGCCGCTCTTGGCGTCGGCCTTCCATTGGTCGATGCCATAGCGCTCCTCACGCACCGTGATGCCCTTGTCACGGGCGAGGGCCAGCAGCGAGGACCGCGTGATGCCGGGCAGAATGGTGCCGCTCAACGGCGGCGTACTCATCGAGCCGTCCTCGAAGACGAAGAAGATGTTCATGCCGCCCAGCTCCTCGACCCAGCGCCGCTCGACGGCATCGAGGAAGACGACCTGGTCGCAGCCGTGGCGGGTGGCCTCCGCCTGGGCGAGCAGGCTTGCGGCATAGTTGCCGCCGCATTTGGCCGCGCCGGTGCCGCCCGGCGCGGCGCGGGTGAATTCCTGACTGACCCAGAGCGAGACCGCGTCGGAACCTGATTTGAAGTACGAGCCAACAGACGAGGCGATGACACTGAACAGGTAGTTCGACGAGGGCTTCACGCCGAGGAAGATCTCGTTGGCGAACATGAAGGGCCGCAGATAGAGGCTGCCATCGCCGTCCGGAATCCAGTCGCGGTCGATGCTGACCAGCTGGTCGCAAGCCTCGAGGAAGACCTCTTCGGGCAGCCCGGGCATGGCCAGCCGTTCCGCCGACTTGTTGAAACGGCGCGCATTTTCGAGCGGGCGGAACAACGTGACGCTTCCATCGGCGTTCTTGTAGGCCTTCAGTCCCTCGAAGATTTCCTGGGCGTAGTGCAGGACGGCGGCGGCCGGGTCCATCGAGATCGGGCCGCGCGGCTCGATGCGCGCGTCATGCCAGCCCTCGGCGTCGCTGTACTTGATGGTAACCATGTGGTCGCTGAACACCCTGCCAAAGCCGGGGTTGGCGAGAAGCTGGGCGCGCTTGTCGGCCGGGACCGGTGACGGGTGCGGATGGCGGGCGAATTTCAGGGTCTTGGACATGTCTCTCTCTGATTTGCCGACTTCAATTTGGAGGTCAGTCTAGCACGGTCGTTCAGATGGGAATGCGTACGATGACGCGCAGACCACCCAGCGGCGAGGGGCCGAGTGCGACATCGCCGCCATGGCTGCGGGCCACGTCGCGCGCAATCGTGAGGCCGAGGCCGACGCCGCCGGTGTCGACGTTGCGCGATTCGTCGAGGCGATAGAAGGGCCGGAACACGTCCTCGTATTTGTCAGGCGGAATGCCCGGTCCGTCATCGTCGATCGTAATCTGCATCGTGGTGACACCGCGCTTGGCATGCAGTTCGGCCCGATGGCCGTAGCGCAATGCGTTGGACACGAGGTTGGTCAGGCAGCGCTTCATGGCGAGCGGCCGGAGCTCGACATGCATGTCTCCCTCCCAGCCGACCGTGACATTGGCATTGTCGCGGCGGGCGTTGGCGGCGACCTCCTGCAGGATTTCGCCGAGGTCGACCGGCGCGGTGTCCTCGTCCCCTTCGCCGCGGGCGAAGGCGAGATAGCCCTCGATCATGCGCTCCATATCGGTGACGTCGTCCGATAGCTCCTTGGATTCGGGTGTATCCGGCAGCATGGCCAGCGAAAGCTTCATCCGGGTGAGGGGCGTCCTGAGATCGTGACTGACGCCGGCCAGCATTTCGGTGCGCTGCTGGATCGAACGTCGCAGTCTGATCTTCATTGTCTGGAAGGCGGCGGCGGCATTGCGCACCTCGCGCGTGCCGCCCGCGAAGGCGAAGTCGGGAACGTCGCGGCCCTTGCCCAGCGCGTCGGCCGCCACGCCGAGGTGTTCGATCGGCACCAGCTCGCGGTGCATGAACCAGATCGCCAGCCCGAACAGCACCAGCGCCAGGCCGAGCTGGGCGATGACGTAGGCGAAGCTCGAGCCGAAGGTGAGGCGTACATACGGCACGTAGACCGTCATGATGTCGCCGTCATTGAGCTGGATCTCGATCAGGATCTGGTTGCCGCCGACGTCGTTGTCGATGAAGTAGGGCTTCTTGAGATCGGCATCGAGCGCCCCCTGCACTTCGCGGGCGACGATGTCGTAGTGGCCAGGCGGCTTGAAGGGCGGGATGATGCCCTTCCGGAAGCCGACATACATCAGCATGTCCGAGCGCGCGTGCTCGACGATCCACTGCCGCTGCGTGTCGCCGGGAAAGTCGGCATGCAGCGCGATCAGCACACGCAGGTCGCGCACCAGAATCAACGCGAGACGGTTGGTAACGTTGTCGCCGCGTTGGCTGTAGAACCACCAGGCTGACAGCGCCTGCAGCAGCAGCATCGGCACGACGATGATGATCAAAGCGCGCGCGAACAACGTCTGGGGCGAGCGGCGGTCGACCCAACTCGCGACGCTCTCGAAGAGTTCGGCGAGCCTATTCATCACGTCGCCTCATTCAGGCGTCGACCAGGCGATAGCCCTGGCCTCGCACCGTTCGGAGGTAGCGCGGGAAGCCAGGGTCGGGCTCGATCTTGCGACGCAATCGGGTCACCTGCACGTCGATCGCACGCTCGTTGACGTCGCTGCCGACACTCTTGCACAGCGCCTCGCGACTCAGCACCTGGCCCAGTCGACCAGTCAGTGCGCGCAGCAGAGCGATCTCGGCATCGGTCAGCGGCACTCTCTTGCCTTTCTGTGTCAGTTCGCCGAGTTCGAAGTCGAACTGCATGGGCCCGAACGTGACGACGCGCACGGCCTCGCCGGCGGGGGCGGGGGTCACGACCGGCCCGAAGAACGCCACCCCGTCTACGTGGATAACGGGAGTTCCCACATCAAAACCAACTGGGTCCATACCGGCGTGGTGACTGGCCTTAAGAGCCTCGTCGTAGTCGGTCGAACTTGCCGCGCCAGCGAGGTCGGCCTCCAGGCCGGTCGCTTCCAATGCTCGGGCGATCACGACCAAGAAGTCCTTTTCTCCACCCGGGTGAATCTGACTGCCCATTGCCTCGTACAGGGGTTGGATGACCTGCTCACCGTGACGTTCGGCCGCCGCGATGAGCACGCGAACCGGTCCGTAGGCCTGCTTCATGATCTCGAGGTATTGCTCGGGGAGGTCACGACCCTCGTTCAACACGGCAAGGCTCATCACGTGAAAGCGCGGTTCGAAGTTCCGCACGCGGCCCGCTTCGACGAGCCAGCGTGACGTGATCCACGCCCACGGGCACAGTGGATCAACCCACAAGTCAACCTGGTTGGACATCAATTCTCCTTCGTCGCGTGAGCCGCTACGACATTAACGACGCAATTGAGCACACCGACCAAGCAATCCAGGTCCAACATTTCGTCGATGCCGTGTGCGTTCGAGTGCGGTCCGAGCACTCCGGTAGCAACGAATTGCACGCCCGGGTATCGCCGTCCCAATGAAGCTAAGAAGGGAATTGATCCACCCTCGCCGACGAAACCGGGCTCACGTCCAAATGCTTCGCGACTGGCGCCACGAAGTGCGCGGTCCAACCACGGCGCCAGTGGCGGACACTCCCATCCGTCGGCGGCGCTGGCCTCAACGCTGATGGACGCGTGCGACGGTGGATCGGCGAGGACGATGGCCTCCACGGCTCGACGCGCTGCGTCGGCGTCAACGTTGGGCGGGAGCCGCAGTGACAGCACCGCCTCGGTGTAGGGGCGTAGGACGTTGCCCGCGATGGCGGGATCGGGAATACCGCCCATGCCCACGATGGACAGTGTCGGTCGCCACGTTCGATTCAGCAGACGCTCGGCGGCATCAGCACCCATGAGTTCGAGGCCGTCGATGGTGGGCATTTCCGCCCCCGCGACATCGCCGAACTCATCCGCCAGCGCACTAGCGGCCGCGACGATGTGCGAGGGGATGTCGCCGTGAAGCTCTCGAATCAGGACATCCCCGGTGCGTGAATCTTCAACGCGATCGAGTATCTGTCGAAGGACACGGAAGCTCGAAGGAACGACCCCGCTGGCGCTGCCACTGTGCTGGCCTTGGGTGAGCACGTCCACGCGAACCGTGAGATTCAATACGCCCCGCAGTGAGGTCGTCACCCAGAGCCGGTCGTAGGTCAGGGCTCCCGAGTCAAGGCAGATCATCAACTCGACCCGGCCTAGATGGTCAGTTAGCGCGTCGAGGTAGGCCTCTAGGTCGGGGCTACCACTCTCCTCGCTGGCCTCAATTAGGACCACGCAACGGGCGTGTGGCAGACCCTGCCGTTCGATTTCTTCGAGGGCGAGGAGCGCCGCAAAGGTGGAATAGCCGTCATCGGCCAGCCCCCGTGCGTAAACGCGGTTGTCCCGACGAACAGGGCTGTAGGGATCGAGGCCGGCCGACCAGTCCCCGAGCGGGGGCTGTTTGTCGAGGTGTCCGTAGAGAACCACGGTCCCGTCCACCGGGGCCGTGGCCTCCACCGTGACGACCAGGACGGGCGTGCGACCTGGAAGGCGGTGCACCGCGACCGAGGAGTTCGCGAATTGGCGTTCCCGGGCCCAACCTTCGAGCAGCGCGACGGCCCGATCGAGGTGTCCGTCGTTCTGCCATTCGGCGTCGAAGGCTGGTGACAGGCAAGGAATTCGCCCGTATTCGAGCAAGGTGTCGAGCGCGTCGGATTCGAACTGAGAGAGCGTGTAAGTCACTCTGCGAGATTACAGAACGAAATCCTCGTCTTCGATGGCCCGCCAGCAGTACCACGACAACGCCGAACGTACACCCGGGAACCGTTCTCCCTCGCGCGCCAGGTCGCGTGGGCTGATCATGTCGTCGAGCTCGTGAACCTTTGACCAGCCCACCCGCACACCTAAGTCTCCAGTGGGCCAGACATCGGCGCGGGCGAGACTGAACATCAGATACATGTGAGCCGTCCATGGTCCGATGCCGCGAATCTTGGTGACGTCAGCCTCCACGGTGGCGTCGTCCCATCGGCCGTGAAGGTCGAGGCGCACGAGGCCGCCTTGCACGTTTTCGGCCAGGCTCACCATTGCCTCTGCCTTAGTCCGGGAGACACCGGCTGTCCGCAGCACATCGGGGCCCGTGGCGAGGATTGACTCCGGGGTGATGTCACCACCACACATCTCGGTGACCCGGCCCTGAATGGTGCGACCCGCGGCGGTCGATATCAGTTGAAAGATGATGGATCGCACGAGTGCGCCATAGCGTTCGTCAACGCGCGCAGGGCGGGGGTTCGGTGGTGGCCCGATTCTGCGAATCAGAGGACGAAATGCGGGGTCGATTCGACCGATGAAAGCCGCGACGTCGTCGGTCCGGGGGCGAGTGGTCACACTTGATCCGTTCCTACTCGACGTACACACCATCGGGTGTGTGAGGGGCTTCTCGAACGACCGATGACAATAGCTCGTTGATGGCGCGAACAGGGGCGATGGGGAATCCGAAACGTCGAGTGGCCACCACGACGTGGCGAGGAGCGAGATCGGCGATGGGCAGACCCACAAATGCGGAGCGTAGGCGGGGCGTCAGCATGGTTGCGGGGAGAATGGCCGGACCGTGTCCGTCGAAGACCATGGAGGCGATGGTACGCACACCATCGACTTCAATCAGCGAGGCGAGCGTGACCCCGGCCTTGGTACACGCATCGTCAATCTCTCGCCTGATGGGGGTTCCGGTCATGGGAAGGAATATCTCGTGCTTCGACACTTCCGACAGCGTCAGCGGGGAAGTGGTAGTCGCGAGGGGATGGTCGTTCTCGACGACGAGAAGAAGGTCCTCGGCAAAGAGCGGTCGGTCGGAGAGTTCCGGCGCGGATACGGGAAAGGCCAGCACCGCGATATCGAGTTGACCGGAGACGACCTGGGGTTCGAGGGCCGAGTTGGTCCCCTCCTTGATGCGAAGTGCCACGTGGGGAAAGCGACTTCGCTGGGCATCGAGAAGCATCGGCACGATCCACCGGCCGGCCGTACCAATCATTCCGATACTCACCACGCCGCGGACCTCGGACGTGATCTCGGCCACGTCCGAGGCGATGGCAGCTATTTCCCGGAGAATGACGCGAGCGCGTTCGGCAGTAACGACCCCTGCTTCGGTCAGCAGTCCGGTGGAGCGATCGACCAACTCGGTGCCGAGTTCATCCTCCAATTTGGCTATTCGTCCTGAAATATTGGACTGCACGGTGCCAAGTCCCGCGGCGGCGCCTGAAAAGCTGCCGTGTTCGGCAATTCCAATGAGCGCTTCGAGTTGGCGTATCTCCACGTATCGATATTAGTGATAGAAACTATCTCTCATATTCACTTGAGAGATACATGCTCAGTGGGCAGACTGTTGTCAGTCGCTCTCCGATGCCCCCCCAGCGGAGAGCGCTGATCGAAGCGATAGGGCCAGCCGAAAGGCTGGCTCTTTTGCTTGGGGGTGCTGGTTAGCGTTACGGCGTGCCGAAAAATCGCCTGCCCGTGCGCGCACGATGCGCCGTGACGGCTGGTCGATTCGTCGGATTTCTCTCTCGCGTCACCGGCCGAGGCGCAGGCGTCGTGGTGACGGGACGCGTGGCCCTGTTGTTCGACAAGCGCCTACTGGCGAGGATGACCCATGGCCGGAGGGTCGTGCTGGTGTCTGGAACCAACGGAAAGACCACCACGTCAGCTCTGGTGCGTGCGGGTTGGGGTCCTGGGGTCGCGGGGAATGAATCAGGTTCCAATATGACGGCCGGTCTCGTTGGTTCGCTGGCCCAGCACCACCTCGATCGCATCGTGCTGGAGGTCGACGAGGCCTACCTGGCAAAAATTTTGGAGGACACGAACGCCGATGTGGTGGTTCTTCTCAACCTGTCCCGAGATCAATTGGATCGGGCGAGTGAGGTGCGGATGCTGGCCGAGCGTTGGCGTGAAGCCTTGGCCGGAACCTCTGCCACTGTGGTCGCCAACGCCGCCGACCCGTTGGTGGCGCACGCCGTGGCAAGGGTCGACTCGGTGGTGTGGTGTGATGTGTCAACGCCGTGGCGCCACGATGCCGTCGCTTGTCCGTCCTGCACGGCGCCCCTGACATTCTCCGACTTGGGGTGGAGCTGCTCGTGTGGGTTACGCCAGCCGGTTGCCACCTGGCGACAAGAGCGCGACGAACTTTCGGGGCCAATGGCTTCGATTCAACTCGGCATGGGAATCCCCGGCGCATTCAACCGCGCCAACGCCGCCATAGCCATTGCGGCGTTGGTCGAAATAGGCGTTGATCCGTCGGTCGCCTTGTCACGAATTGCTCAGGTGACCGACGTAGCCGGCCGGTTCAGCCACCGAACCCTGCTCGGGCAGAACGTCACGTTGGCGCTGGCTAAGAACCCAGCCGGCTTCGCCGCGCTCTTGGATGAGGTGGAGTCCACCACTGGGCCCTTGTGGATTGCGATCAATGCCCGTGTCGCCGATGGCCTCGACCCATCGTGGCTCTACGACGCTCCGTTCGAGCGACTCCGGGGGCGTACCGTCTTCTGCTTCGGCGATCGTCGGCTGGACCTCGCGACCAGGTTGGAGATGGCGGGGGTGAATGCCGTGGTGGTCACGGACAAGGCCCCAGCGGCCCATGATGGACGAATTTGGGCACTGGCCAACTACACCGCTTTCGCGGAGTGGTTACGGGAGAGTCGCGGATGATTTCGGTGGCGCTGGTCTACCCCGAACTGTTGGGGACGTACGGCGACGGCGGAAACGCTCTCGCGCTGCAGCACCGGGCACGGTTGCGGGGCATTGATTTGCTGGTGACGCCGGTGAGGCATTCCGAGCCCTTACCCGACGCCCAATTATTCATCATCGGCGGATGTGAGGACGGACCGCAACGTTTGGCGACAGACGAACTTCGGCGAGCGGGCCTGGCCGAGAGAGTGGCTGACGGCGCCCACGTGTTGGCGGTGTGCGCGGGACTGCAGATACTGGGAAAGTCGTTCGCGGTCGCTGGTGACACGTCGTACGACGGACTTGGTCTCGTCGACGCGGTGACCGTGAGGGGAAGCGAGCGGCGCGTCGGTGACATCGTTACTCGTGTCGGGAACCGGATGCTCGTCGGGTTCGAAAACCACGGTGGCGAGACACGGTTGGGTGACGTCGCGCCACTGGGCCTGGTCTCGAAGGGATTCGGGAATGACGGCCGGACTGACGGTTTTGTTTCAGGTCGTATTCGTGCCACTTACCTTCACGGTCCGGTGCTCGCTCAAAACCCGTGGTGGTGCGACGAGATTCTGGTCGACCTGGTGGGACACGAACTCGAACCCGTTGTGAGCGTGGCTGACGCCCTTTACACCGCTCGCTGCGCCGCGCTCGGTTAGTCTCCGCGATTCAGGGTGCCGTAACGCGGATCGCCCGAGACCTGTCGGCCGAGCTGCGCCACGGCGGCCTCGATTCGGACATTGAACGCTCTCATCGATTCGCCCTCGACAATCCGGAGAGGTTCGCCAAAACAAACCGAGACATGGTGACGCCACGACGTTCGAGCACCACGATGAATGTCCGCTTTTGCGTAGCGGTGCCCGGCGAGATAGCCGGCATCGTGAAGGTATGTCGGAATCACCGTGGCACCGGTTTTTTCGGCAAGATATGCGGCCCCCGGCTTGAACTCCATCAGGTCACCGGTCGTCGTACGTCCTCCTTCGGGGTAGATAATGAGATTCCACCCCTTGTCCAATATGCCCTGAGCGATTTCGGCGCTACGTCGGTTCACCTTGTGACGATCAACGGGAATTCCGTTGAAGAACAACACCGTGAGGAAGGAAACCATCTGGGACGAGAAAAAGTTGTCCATGGCTGCGGCGACCACGGTGCGTCGGCGAAGGGTTCGGGGTAATGCGGCGAGGGTCAGTGGTGTGTCGAGGTGAGAGTTGTGGTTGGGGGTGAAGATGAACGGCCCAGGTCCGACAATCTGCTCAGCCCCCGAAACGCCAAGGGTGGCCGCCCAGCGAAACGCGGGAACCATGACGAGGGATTGAAAGACGAGACGCACGGCGCGCGCTATGGGCGACCGTCCCCACTCGGTGGGATAGGCGAGGCCGAGATCCGGCACCGTTAGCGCTTCTTACCGCGAGACTTCTTCGGCGTGTAGCGGGCGGAGGGCTCCGGAGCGGGACGTGGCGACGCGACGTCGGTGCCGGGTGCGGCGGTCGGTGTGTACGTCCGCCCGGCCCGCCGAGCTTCGGCCATCTCGCGGGCCTTGCGAGCCGACCCCACCATGGTGGCGTCGCCGTACTTCTGGAGACGGTACGCACGCAGGATGAGCCAACCACCGAGGAAGAAGAAGATCAAGCCGGGAACCCCGGTGGGGAAGCCCAGCATGAGAGCGGCGACCGCGATACCCGAACGTCTCTTTCTCCACGCAAAGAAAATGATGGCCAACCCGCCCACGGCCAGGATCATCAGCATTCGCAACCAGTCAACGGCCGGGTAGTACTGGTGAAAACGGCAGAGCGAGTCGTGCAGAAGGTAGTGAGTCGGACACTTGCCATTGGCCAACGGCTTGACGGTGTCGTTCACCCAGTGGGCTTTCAGGATTGAGGGGCTAGCCATTCGAGCAAGTAGGTAGAGGAGTGACATCAAGATCGCCAAGCCGCCGATGGCAAAACTGGCTTTGCGCTCGAAGTTGTCAATCGAAATGACGACTTCCCGGGGTACTGCTGACGTGCGTCGGGCTCGTTTTGGCGTGTTGTCGCTCACGGGGCAAGGCTACAGGGGGGTTTGGCCGTTATTGGGGCAACAATTTCTGTCGCTCAGGGCGCTGGCATTAAGATGGCCCTCCCGGGCGCTTAGCTCAGTTGGTTAGAGCGCAGCCTTCACACGGCTGAGGTCGAGGGTTCGAGTCCCCCAGCGCCCACCAGGTTCGGAAGGAAGCGATGATGTCGTCATTTGTCGCTGGGCTCGCGACCGGATTGTCGCTGATTGTCGCGATCGGCGCCCAAAATGCTTTCGTACTTCGCGTGGGATTGACCAGGCGCTTTGTGGCCCTGGTCGTCACCATTTGCTCGCTCAGTGACGCCGTGCTGATCGCGGCGGGAGTCGGTGGCTTGAGTTCAGTCGCCTCGAAGGCGCCTCACCTGCTCACCATTCTCAGGTGGCTCGGGGTGGGGTATCTCGCTCTGTTCGCTCTTCGATCTCTGTGGAGTGCGATCGGAAGCCATGCTTTGGTGGCTTCGGAAGGTGGCGTTTCGGGGCGCAGGGCAATCGTCGGGGCGACACTGGCCTTCACCTTTTTGAATCCTCACGTGTACCTCGACACGGTGGTGCTTCTAGGCACCATCGGGAACCACTTTGGTGCCCACCGCTGGTACTTCGCCGCCGGAGCGGCTACCGGATCGGTGGCGTGGTTCTCGGCGTTGGGCTTTGGCGCTCGGATCTTGTCACCCCTGCTCTCTCGGCCGGTGTGGTGGAAAGTCGTAGACGTCGTTGTCGCAGTCGTCGTGTCCGGGGTCGCCTACGGCCTGGCGACCATGGTGATCTAGCGACAACGTCAGCCGAGATTGTGCTTCACTGCGGCCTTGATCAAGGCCGTAAAGGACCTGGCGTTGATGGTTGCACCTTCACGGATGTCAATCGCTCGGCGCACCTTCCCGTCCAAACTGGAGTTGAAGAGGCCCTTGGGGTCTGGCAACGAGGCGCCCTTGGCGAAGGTCAATTTCACGACCGACTTGTAGACCTCGCCCGTGCAAATGATCCCGTGGCACGACCACACCGGAACGTTCCACTTCCACTCTTCGACGATGTCGGCGTGAGAAGCGAGGATTAAATTCCGCATTCGGCCAAGTTGCTCCCCGCGCCAGTCTGCGTATTCGGAAATCCGCGAATCGATTTTTTGGGAGGGGGTTTCGCCTTTTGTGGCATTTCTATTCACGGAACAAGAGTACGACGGGGTCAACGAGTATGAAACACTCATGACGTGAAAAGCGGTGACATTTCGGCATGGTGGTCGTATTTTTCGGAGAGAGAATGCCGCGGATATTCGCCGCTCTATGAACGAATCACGGCGGATGTTTCGAAGTCGAAGGAGTTGATGGACTTTCTCGCCACATTCCCCGATCATGTCGCGCAGCCGAACATGCTTCTCGCGGCGATGCATGATCGTGTGCTGCAAGGAGTGGAACCGGCTCTGGCACAGTGCTTCGAAGCACGAAATCTCTCCATGGTGGGAGGGGAGTTTGTGCGCGCGGCCCTCGATGCTCGCGAAAACATCCGACACGTCTTAGGTACTCGCCGGGTCCAAACGAATGAGGTTGGTCGCACGGCTTTCCTCGCCCCGGCAATCCAAGCTGTAGCTGGTAAATCGTCGGTCTCTCTCCTCGACGTAGGTACCAGCGCGGGATTGAATTTGCTCTTCGATTCGTACTTTCTTGATTACGGCGACTTCGGAACTCTTGGCCCTTCCAACTCGCCGGTCAAAGTTCAGTGCGACGTATTGAATGGTCGTCCTCCTTTGGCTACAACGCATATTCGTGAACGAGTCGGTTTGGATCGAAACATCATGATTCCTTCCGACCGCGAAGACGCCCGGTGGTTACTCGCGTGTGTCTGGCCCGACACCGGTCGTATGGAGCGGACCGAGGCAGCGCTCAGCTTCGCGGCGCAGAATTATCTGGATTTACGCGAAGGCGACGCCGTTCGCGACACGACCACGATTGTCGACTCGATGTCGGGAATCGTGGTCGTGGTCACCACCTGGGTGATGGCATACCTGTCCGAGGATGAGCGCAGCATGTTTGATTTGTCCCTTCGGGCCGCCAGTAGCGCCCGTGATATTTATTGGATCAGCGCCGAGGCCCCGGGCGTAGTGCCGGGTATTCCGTTGATTGATTCACCGGTTCACGACGGGACTTCATCGTCCGTACTCGCGGTGCGGCACTTTCGAAGGGGCGAAGTCGCAGGTTCTTGGGTTCAAGCCCACGTTCACGGTCACGGGCGATGGATCTGGTGGTACGACGACCCGGTTCGCTCATGAATACTGTGAGGATGAATCCTGTCGAAGTTGCCTGGTTCGGTGCTCTGTGTGACGATGACTACGAGCAACTTGGAGTGGTGAATCCTGATCTGCGCTCGTCGTGGGATCACTGCAGTCGAATAGTTCGAACGGCTGAGGATCAAGGGTTTGATTCGGTCCTTCTACCGTCGGGTTATGAGCTGGGTCTCGATACGGTGGCCATGGCCTCGGCTCTGGCTGTGCAGACTTCCCGAATCAAGCTCTTAACGGCGGTGCGAATCGGCGAGAACTGGCCGCCGCAGCTGGCTCGCCAGATTGCGACACTTCAGCATCTGGCACCCGATCGGATTGACATCAACATCATTTCGAGCGACCTCGCCGGCGAAACCCTCGCTTCGGAGCCGCGCTACGAGCGCACTCGTGAAGCGATGGCCATCCTTGACGATCTCGGAAATGGACGGGCCGCCGCGCACGCGGGCGAGTTCTATCAACTATCGGTGGCACCTCCGCGTATTGCGCAGGGGCCGCGACCGCGTTTCTACTTCGGTGGGCTGAGCGAGGCGGCGAGGGACGTCGCCGCCGAGCGGGCTGACGTGTATCTCATGTGGCCCGACACCATGGATGGTGTGGCGAAAGTGATTGCCGACATGAAAGCCCGAGCCGAAGACAAGGGCCGCACTTTACGTTTCGGGTATCGGGTGCACGTCGTCGTCCGCGACACTGAACGAGAGGCTCGCGAGGCGGCCACACACCTCGTCGCGGCCCTTGATGACAGCACGGGTGCCGCTATTCGTAACAAGTCACTTGACGCGGGATCGGTCGGTGTCGCTCGACAAGGAGAGCTCCGCCAAGCGGCCGATGACGATGGCTACGTCGAGCCGCACCTTTGGGCGGGGATTGGACGGGCGCGAAGCGGGTGCGGCGCGGCCCTGGTGGGCACGCCTGAGCAGATTGCGGAGAAGCTCTCGCAGTACCAGGCGCTGGGCATGGAGGCATTTATTTTGTCGGGCTACCCGCACATTGATGAGTGCCGGCGCGTGGGCGAGATGGTTCTGCCCCTCTTGAACCACGGCTCGTTGGCCTAGAGATACTCCGCAATCTCGACGACTCGGTGTTGCTCAATCGAACGATGGGCGGCCGCACCGATCACCACTGACCAGTAGCCATCCTCGGCGGTGACGAGGGCGCGCTCGGAGTTACGCACCACCCGCTGCAAGTCGAGATGTTCGAGGAAGCTGGCCCCGTGGTGGAAACCTTCGACGAGCACGCGGTCATCGTGCACCACTTCCTCCGACACTTCGGCGCTCCATCCATCGCGAGCGCCCCGTCGCAGGATCCCCGACGGCAGGAAGGCCTCAATCTTTCCCTTGTCACCGACAAGGGAAAGCTCCTCGTTGTTGACTGAACCCTCGGCGAACATGGAGAGGTCTAACGACGCGCGCACGCCGTTGGCGAACTCCACGATGACGAAGGCGTTGTCGAGAATGTCGCTGCGCTCGCCGTCGTAGAACTCGTCGAGGTGGTTCACGTCTTGGCCCCCAGAGGCCATCACCCGCACGGGCGGTGATTGGGCGATGAGCCGCATCAAATCGAAGAAGTGGCAGCACTTCTCCACCAACGTGCCTCCCGAGTTGCGGGTGAAGCGATTCCAGTTATCAACTTTGACGAGAAACGGGTGACGGTGTTCGCGAATAGCGATCATCTTGAGATTGCCAATTTCACCTGCACTGGCAAGGGCGATAGCCTTCGCGACGGGCGGCATGTAGCGGTACTCGAGGCCCACCCAGAAGACTGCGGGATACGAC
>CAXBRI010000009.1:0-13910 GCA_963978125.1 uncultured bacterium
ACGGCCGTACCGTCGGCCACGCGGTCGCGCACCGCTGCCATCTGGCTGTCGGACAGCTGCACCGCGCCTCGCGCCGAACGCCCAATCGGCAGAGGGAGCGATGGCTGTGACAACACGGGGGCGACCACAACGGGGTCAATCATCATGCCGAGGGCGAAACCACCCGTGAGGCACATGCCCACCACGCCAACACCGGGTCCACCGTTGTGCTGGTGGACATCATGAGCGAGATCCAGCACAACGGTGGACCCGGTGATGCGACTCGGTGATGCGACTCGGCTTCTTCGTAGCGAGGAGGGTGAACTCGCGTGACACACAGACTTCGCGGAAGGCGCGGCGGAACGCCGCATTCGAGGGTGGAGCTCCGTCATCACCGAAGAGGTGGGGCATCACCACCTGCAGACCCCGGTCCGACACGAGACGGGCAAAGTCCGCAACCAAAGGTGTGATGCCGGGCATCTCTGACAGAACGATGACCGCCGGGCCACTACCGCGGCGGTACACCGTTCGAGTCTTTCCACGAGCGGTGAAACTCCCCTTGTCGAAATCAGCCAGAACGTCGGTGGTCATGGCGTCATTGTGACAGAACCTGACGGTGCGGGTCTGCTTTCTACTCCTCGGAGTCCCCGATGTCGCCCACGATGTGCTCGTGGACGTGGTGGTCGGCCTGCTCGCGGCAGAAAGTGACGAACTCGGCCTGCTCGTCGTTGCCCTCGTCGACCTCACGGGACAGAAGGTCGGCCGCTGACAACCAGCACAGGCGGGCGAACGCCAGATCATCGTTGGACGTCGCGGAACGCGCCATGTCCATGAGGGCCAGAATCTCGCTGCCGTCACCGTCGCCGATGAAGGTGTAGAAGTTCGCCTCGCGGTAGTGATCGGCCTTCTCCTGGTCACCGAGCTTCTCGTACGCGAATCCCAGCAGGGACAACGACTCGCTCAGGCCGTCGCAGCGCTCGAGGAACGTCTCGTCGTCGTTCAGGTTCTCGAAGGCGGCCAGAGCGGCCAGACCATTCTCCACCGTGATGTTGATGTCCCCGTCATTGAGATGGGCGTGAGCCAACTGGAGGAGTTCGTGAGCGTGGTCGTGTGAATTGGTGGTTTGCATGGGTCGAGAAGATACGTAGCCCCTGTGACATGGCCCCCGACCTACTGTGGGACAATGAAAATTCTCGTCATTGGTGGCACGTCGTTTGTCGGTCGAGCAATCGTGAATGCGGGCGTCAGCGCGGGTCACGACATGACCGTTCTCAACCGGGGTCAAACCCCCACCGACCTCCCGTCGTCGGTTACCCGACTCGTGGGTGATCGACACGGCGACATGTCGGCCCTGCGTGACCACACCTTTGACGCGACAATTGATGCCATCGCCTATCAGCGGCGGGATGTGGAATCTCTGGCCGAGGCTCTCGGCGACCGGGGAGGCCACTACCTGCAGATCTCATCCGTCTCCGCCTACCAAGAGCCGGCAACCTCGCGGGCGGACGAGAGCACACCACTGCTGGAACTCGGGAACACCGACCCCAACGCGGAGGTTGGTTTCGGCACGTACGGAGTTCTCAAGGCCGAGTGTGAACGAACCGCCCTTCGACTTTTTGGCGACTCGTCGGCCATTGTCCGACCGACCTACGTCATCGGGTCACACGACAAGACGATGCGATTTCCCTATTGGGTTCATCGAATCAAGCAGGGCGGAACCGTCGCGTTTCCCGGACCGCGCGCAAGTGCGCTGCAGTGGATTGACGCACGTGACCTAGGAGAATTCGTAATCCATCTGAGCACGCATCGATTCGCCGGAGCCGTTCACACGTGCACGCCGGCGGGGGGTCTCGCCTTCGGTGATCTCCTCGAAGAAATTGCCCGTTGCGTGGCACCTTCGGGCACGACCCTCGTGGAGATCGAGCCATCCCGACTGGAGGGCTCTCCGCTCGCCGGGAAGTTCCCGTTGTGGTCGGGGGGCTTTTCTCCCAACGTTCTGGCTCTCGACAACGCCTCGGCCTTGTCCCTCGGATTGTCCACCCGTCCCGTGGCCGATTCGATTGCCGATACCGAAGCCTGGCTGGGCTCGCAGAGCGTCCCCGCTCACTGGCTCAGCCACACTGACGAAACGGCACTTCTGTCTGCACAGGATTGAGACCTGGCCATGTTTCAGGCGTTTATAAGGTTTCGATTGGCCCCAATTGACTAGTTTTTCTTAGGCTGTAACTGAGTTCAGCCCGGTCGCCACGGATGCGAGGAGTCGACATGTCCAACACAGTCGCGCCCCTTCTGCCGGCCCGTAGCGCCAAGCCTCGGACAGTCGGATTATCCGTGATGATCGACGGTGGGTTGCCCACCGCTTTGTTCACCGATATTGCTGAGTCGTTCCATCCTCATATCGACTTTGTCAAGTTTGGTTGGGGAACTTCCATTGTGACACCCCAGATTTCTCGCAAAATCGAGGTGGCTCGGAACCACGACATCGGCTTTTACTTCGGCGGCTCCCTCTTTGAGAAGTTTGTCCTCCAGAACCGACTCGATGACTTCAAACGTTTTTGCGAGGGGCATGGAGCAACTCATGTCGAGGTGTCAAACGGAACCGTCGACATCAGTGATGACCGTAAGGCCGAGTATGTCGCAGAGTTGTCCCGGGATTTTCGTGTCGTGTCAGAGGTTGGCTTGAAGGATCAGGTCAAGTCCGAACTGATGGCGCCCGTGCTCTGGATCAAAGCCATCACGGCCGACCTGGCGGCGGGAGCGGAGCTGGTCACGCTTGAGACACGTGAATCGGGGCGTGGTGGCCTCTGCCGGCCCAACGGCGAACTTCGCTTCGGGCTCGTGGAGGAGATTCTGACCTCGGGCGTGGATCTCTCCAAGTTGATCTTCGAGGCACCCACCACCACCCTGCAGGAATACTTCATCAAGCGGGTCGGCCCCGACGTCAACTTCGGGAATGTGGCCGCCGAGGATGTTCTGGGACTCGAGACTTTACGACTCGGATTGCGGAGTGACACCCTTCGCGAACTTGACCCGACCATCGAATCGAAGGAGTAGCCGTGCGCGACAGTCGTGACGTGTTCCATCTCGCCATTCCCTGTTATGACCTCGACGAAACAGTCGCGTTCTACGTCGGCCAGTTGGGCTGCAAATTGGCCCGTCGCTACGACGACCGGGTGACGCTGGATTTTTTCGGTGACCAAGTGGTGTGCCATCTGAGCGAGCGTCCCGCGCACCCCGCATCCATTGATGAAGTGCCCATGTACCCACGCCACTTCGGAGTTACTTTCCGCGACGAAGTCGACTTTGACGCCCTCCACGACCTGTGCCAACAGCGGGGAATCCCCTTTTACGCGCCGGTGACCGAGCGCTTCGTGGGCCTCGTCGAAGTCCACCGCACCTTCATGATCTACGACCCCGCGTTCAACCTCTTGGAGTTCAAGTACTACCGCGATCATCGGATGATGTACTAGCTATGACGTCGCCCGTCGCGACCTTGGTGCGCCACTGGGCCAATGACAACGGTGGGCGGGTGTTTGCCGCCGGTGCCCAAACGAACTCGGTTATCACGTACGAAGAGTTGCGACGTCGCATCGAAGCGCCCTACGCGTCGCCCGACGAGTCCCACTGTGTCGCTCTCGCCCTGAGCGACCCGGTCGAATTCGCCGGCGAGCTGGTTCGCGCGCTCGCTCACGGTCGCTGGGTCGCCCCGCTGGACCCGTCGTTAGGTGCCGCCGATCCGGCACGTCTGATTGACAAGGCCCATTCCCTGGGCTGCGCCACTCTGATTCGAGACGGTGACACCGTCGCCTTCAACGGAGCCACCGCTCGTCGACACGGTGGGGGAATCGTCCTCGCGTCCTCGGGCACCACCGGAACTCCGAAGGTGATGTGCCTCGGCGTAGATCAACTGCTCAGCGCGGCCGCACTGATCGCCCGGCACAACGAACTCACCCCCGACGACCGAGGATTCAACCCCCTCCCCCTGTTCCACATCAACGCCGAGGTTGTCGGTGTTCTCGCGAGCCTGACAGCCGGAGCGGGGCTGATCCTCGACGACCGGTTTCACCGGACTGATTTCTGGCCTCTTGTTGAGCGCACGGGAGCCACCTGGATCAACGCGGTTCCCGCCATAATTCACCGGTTGCTGCCGCTGCGCGAGGGAGAAACAGTAGCTCCACGAATTCGCTTCATCCGGTCAGCGTCGGCGCCTCTTCCCGCCGCCCTGCTGGCCGAGTTTCAACGGGTCACCGGCCTCGCGGTGCTGGAGTCATACGGCATGACTGAAGGCGCCAGTCAGATTTGTGCCAACCCACTGCACGGACCGCGTAAACCCGGTTCGGTCGGGTTACCGGTGGGTGTCTCGCTGCGTGTGGTTGACGCCGTCGGTGACGAATGTCGTCCTTACGAAGTGGGGCAGGTCACCCTGCAGGGCCCGACCATCATCACCGCGTACGAAAGTCCGGGATACGACGATCGCTTCCGTGATGGTTGGTTGCTCACCGGCGATCTTGGCTATCTCGACAGCGACGGTTACGTCTTCTTGGTGGGTCGCACCGACGACGTCATCAACCGCGGCGGCGAAAAGATCATGCCCCGCGAAATCGAGGAGATTCTCACCCAGATTCCGGGCGTTGCCGGAGCGGTGGTCGTCGGCGAAGCCGATGACGTTTTCGGTCAAGTCCCCGTTGCGTACATTGAGCTTGAGGGATTGGCTAGCGCCGGTGATATCTCGGCCCACGAGGCCCTCGTTGCCACGTGTCGGCAGACACTGCTCGATTCACTTCCCCGTGGTCGCCGGCCGGATCGAATGGTGGTAGTGGACGCCTTACCGCGTCACGCCACTGGAAAAATTCAACGAGGCGCTGTTCGTGCCGGCGACGTCCGCACTCTAATGTCGGTGGCCATCTCGTGAGCGACGCAACCATCCCGTCGGGGGGTACGCGCAAGCGGCTCGATCACATCGACGCCATGCGACCGCTCAAGCAGTTCGCGGTCATCTCCACCCACGCCCTGTTGTTCTTGGTTCCCGCCACCCTGACCCAACAGAACCTCCTGATCGGAACCCACTTTTCGCGCGAGGCCTTTTTGTTCGTGTCGGCCTGCATGCTCACGTACAGCTATCGGAACCTCGACCACTTCAATCTGGCTCACTACTGGAAGCGCCGGTGGTGGTCGGTCGGCGTCCCCTACTTCACCTGGACCGCGATCTATTTCGTGTACCTCAACACCTTCACCCTGAAGGGAATGCTC
Source organism: uncultured bacterium (assembly GCA_963978125.1). Classification (GTDB taxonomy): domain Bacteria; phylum Actinomycetota; class Acidimicrobiia; order Acidimicrobiales; family RAAP-2; genus RAAP-2. Next base: position 5,230 of record CAXBRI010000009.1, read on the forward strand.
CCCAACTACCAGTGGAGTTCGACGCCTTTCTGGTCATGGGAGTCTCTGCGCCACTTGTGGCTTCTGACGAGCCAGGGCTTCTACCACCTCTACTACCTGCTGGTTATCTTGCAGTTCTACGTCGTCTTCCCCTTCCTGCTCCGACTGGCGCACCGCTTCCGCAAGTACCACGGACGCATCCTGATTGCTATTGCAGTCCTGCACTCCGTCTACGCGGCCGCCTTCCTCAGCATTTACAACTTTTTGACGAGTATTCATCTGCTGCCTCACGGACCGTCCGGTTTCTGGCAGTCCCGCTTGTTCCTTTCGTACCTACCGTTCCTCGTGGGCGGGCTTTTCGTCGCGTTACGACTCGACGAGTTCCACGAGTGGGTGTTGCGACGCAAGTTCCTCATTCCGGTTTTAACGGTCTCGGCGTACGGCGTGGCTCTCGTGGCCAACACATTCACCACGCCCACCTGGTGGGACCGCATCCTGGCGCCCGGCTACGACCCGTTCGGATTCATCACTCTCCCCTACAACGTCGGAGCGGTGCTGTGCATCTACCTTCTCGGCGTGTGGCTGGTGGACCCCCGTCGGTCGAACTTCACGCGGCGAGCCGTCAACGTTGGTTCGGATGGGGCCTACGGCATCTACCTGGCGCAGATGATGTGGATTCCGATAATCACGATCTTAAGCCAGCGGTATTTCGGTGGAGTGATGTGGCCGATTCGCGCTGTCGCCGGCGTCCTCATCGTCTACTCCCTGGGGTTGGTGTTGTCCGCTCTCGCAGCTCGAACTCCGTTCGCCCGGGCGCTGGCGGGTCGCAGTCCAATTCCATGGCGCACCCCCTTCGTTCGTCGCGCCAGCCAGGGCCCGCTCGACGCCACCGAAACCGACTAGGGCAGGTCCACCGTCCACACGGAGGCGTTGGGGACGGGGTCCCACGCCAAACCTTTCAGGTCCGCTCCCTCGCAATACGCGCGGATCATGCGAATCGTTCCACCATGGGTCACGATGAGAGAGTGACGAGCGCCCATGGAGGCGATGCGTTCGAGAGATTCGGCGACGCGGGCAAAAAAGTCGGCGAGCGACTCTCCTCCTTCGGGGTGGGCACCGGAATCCACCACCACTCCGTCGCGCACCCCCATGAGCTCGGGGGTCACCGCTTCCAGAGGGCCTTCTTCTAGAACTCCGTAATGGCGTTCGCGAAAACCCGGGTCAAGTGTGAGGGGGATTGAAAAGCCCACGAGCAGAATTGATGCGGATTCCCGGGTACGCCGCAAATCCGACGAAACGGCTACCTCCAAATCGGCCGGAAGCATTTCGGCGGCCCGGAGAATCTGTTCACGCCCGTGCTCGGTGAGAACCGATTCGTCGTTTTGACCCTGAACCCGCCGGGAGCTGTTCCACGTGGATTCGCCATGACGAACCAAGGTGAGCCGGGACCGGTTCATCGCAGTCCGACCGAGCGAAGGGCCCTCACCACGGCATCGGCAACAACGGCGTATCCGGCGTCATTCATGTGGATATTGGGACCGAAAGGTGCCGCAGCGCACATCCAGGTCCAGTCACAGACCCGGGCCTGCTCCGCCGTGATGGCAGCAAATGGTGGGTAGGTCACCGTCGTAGTGTTTCCCGTCGAAAACAGTGCGGCGACGTCGACCTCGGGGATACCGAGCGTGGGGTACGTCGAATTCAAGGTGCGATTCAGTTGGTTGACCGCATCAATCGATAATGCACTGAGATCAGGCCGACCACCCATAAGAGCGCTCACCAGGAAGGGGTCGTCATGGGTGAGACCCACGAAGTGCAACGGATTCGCAATTGCCGAACGCAATTTGGTCACGAACGTGGCGATGTTGATTCTCACATCGGCCACGGCGCTTTCAACACAACCGGACAGTTTGAACTTCGCCTCCCGGCAAGGACGGAGGTCATTGAATCCCAAGTCCAGCGAGACGTAGAAGGGCACGTCGGGATACGCGTTGGCCAACGAGATGATCTGCTGCACCTGACTGACGCCCTGACTGCAATGATCGCCCGCGAGGGCACTAGCGCTGGTCGCTCCGGGACAGCCGATGATCTCGGCCACTAACCCGGGATTGTTCACGCGCAGGATTGACGCCGCCACCGAGGCGTAACCGAAAGGAGTGCGCACACCCTGGGGCTGGGCGGTGGTGGGTTGAAAACCAACGGATTCCGAAGCGCCCACCGCGACGTAGACCGCGGTGACCTGAGTCGATGCGGGCAACAACCGAAGAGCTCCGGCACTCGAGGGAACAGCCGATAGGGCCAGTGACACCAACGACACACTCGCCACCATCCGACGGGACCAACGCTTCACCGACATCCTCTTTCTCAGAACTGTCATTGTAGGCAGTCGACCTAAGAGGCCCCTAAAGGTTTCCCGCTATCGCTGCTCAATTAGGTCCATGTACTCGTCGTCCCAGAGGTCGAAATACTCCTCGGGCAACAAGACGGCGTGCGTGGGTTCGAGCGCCTCGACAAAACCCCTTTCGTGGCTCACCGCCACGATGGTTCCCTTCCAACTGCGCAGCATCTCCCCGAGAGCCTCCACGCTCGCGGGGTCGAGGTTGTTGGTTGGTTCGTCCAAGATCAGGAGATTGGCCTCACTCGACGCCAGTTTTGCGAGGGCGAGTTTCGCCCTCTCTCCGCCCGACAGCGTGGCTGGCATCTGATTGGCGGCTTCTCCCTTGAGACCAAAGGCGCCCAGCATTTTTCGTCGCTGCATGTCGGTCGTCACGGTGGAGTCATCAAGGTTGCTCAGAACGGTTTTCGAAAAATCAAGCTGCTCGTTCTCCTGGGCGAAGTAACCGACGGTCACGTTCGCCCCGAACTTGATTGTTCCGGCTTGTGGCGTCTGGGCTCCGGCCAGACAACGCAGGAGCGACGACTTTCCGGCACCATTGCGTCCCACGATCACGATGCGGTCGCCACGTCGAGTGATGAAGCTCGTTTCACGCAAGACATGGAGCGGTCCGTAGTTCACGGCCAGACCCTCAACGGTCAGAGGGACGTCACCGCTTCTGGGGGGGTCGGGGAGGCGGAACACCACCTTGGCTTCACGTTTGGTCACGACCACGCGGTTCTCTTCCAGCCTTTCGACCTTCCGGTCGAGAACCTTGGCGAGGCGCGCGCGTTTCTCGGTCTGGCCACGCATGGAGTCAGCCAGCCGCGAGAGCTGGTTGATCTTTTGATCTTGAATCGCGGCCACCTTCTCCTCGGCGGTGCGGCGTTCCTCCTCGAGTCGGAGGAATTTCGAGTAGTTGCCCTTGTATTCGCGCAACTGCCCGTCACGCAAGGCGAGAACTCGGTCGATGGCCTTATCGAGAAGGGGGAGGTCGTGGCTGATGACCAACACGGTGCCACGAAAACGTTCGATCTCATCGAAGAGCCAACGTTTGGCGCTTTTGTCGAGGTGGTTGGTGGGTTCGTCGAGCACCATCGTCACGGGCTGTTCGTACAGGACCCTCATGAGGTCGACGCGCCGGCGCTGCCCCCCCGATAGCGAATCCAGGTCCTCGAGTAGCAACTCCTCGGCGAGCCCCAGGCCGTCAGCGAGTCGAGCTACTTCGGACTCAGCCTCGTATCCACCCCGCTCACGAAACTCCTCTTCCAGCGACGTAAACCGTTCGATGTTCTCAGTCGTGGGATCGGACGCCAACGCGTGACGTGCCGCTTGCATGGAGGCGTCGAGAACGTCGAGCCCTCGAGCACTGAGTATGTGGGACAAACCGATTGGCTCGACGCCGAGGCCACCGGGAACCGGTTCCTGGGGCAGGAATCCGAGTGTTCCTTGATGCGAGACGGAACCTGTGACTCTCACGTGCTCGGGCGAATGACCGAGGAGCACCGACAGGAGGGTTGACTTGCCCGCACCGTTGCGGCCCACCAGAGCCACCTTCTCACTGTTGCCGACGGTGAACGACACTGTTTCGAGTAGGCGACGGGGGCCGATCTCCAGGCCAAGTTCACGGGCGATAATCATGGAACAACCATTCTGCCCGACGCCCCACCATGTGCCAGTCTGGGGCCGTGACCGATTTCGTGATTGATGTGTGGAGCGACGTGGTGTGTCCGTTCTGTTACTTGGGTTCGGTGCAACTTCTTCGGGCGGTGGAAAACTTCGATCATCGGGGCCAGGTCGTCATCCGGCCCAGGGCCTTCGAACTCGACACTCGTACCCCCACTGAGGTGTCGACGCCTTTAGCTGAATTGGTGGCCCGAAAATACTCGATGCCCATCGAACAGGCCGAAGCCTTTCACCGGGAACTCGAGGCTGAAGCGGCTGCCCTCGGGATGAATTGGCACTTCGAGAAAGCGCGCGTCGGAAACTCCTTCGACGCGCACCGCCTAATCGCACTAGCCGGTTCACAGGGGCTCTCACTAGCAATGGCTGAGCGCCTCTTTCGTGCCTATTTCAGCGAAGGTCTTTTGATCAGCAACCATGCGGTGCTGGACCAACTGGCCGCCGAGGTCGGCGTCACCGATTCTCACGAGCTGTGGAGTAGCGACGACTGGGCCGACGATGTGCGCGCGGATGAAGCACAGGCCCTCGAGCTTGGAATCACCGGCGTCCCCTCAATGCTCATTGACGGTCGATTCATGGTCGTGGGGGCTCAGTCACCCGAGGCCCTGTTAGACGTGTTGCAAAGGGCCTGGGCCCGACGCGCTCAGCTCTCTTGATCGGCCGGGACACATGCGGCCGTTGCGACGTGGTGCCCTTCATCAAGGTTCATCACGCGCACACCCGACGCATCGCGGCCCTGGGACGAAATCTCTCGGACGGCGGTGCGAATTAACACACCACCCGTTGACGCAAGAAGGACCTCGTCGTTGATGCCTGCCATAAAAGCCGCCGCCACGAAACCACGGGCAGCGGTCAACTTGATTGCGCGCACCCCCTGACCACCCCGGCCCTGACGATTGAAGCGATCAACTTTCACGCGTTTTCCGTACCCGTTGTCGGTCACCAACAACAGATCCGCGTCGTCTCTCACCACATCAAGAGAAATGGCCCGGTCGTCCGCCTTGAGTTTGATGCCGCGAACACCGGCGGCGTCGCGTCCCACTTCCCGGACCTCTTCTTCGTTGAATCGAATAGCCATACCGCGATAGGTCAGGACGATGAGGTCGTCAGTACCGGCGGTCGGCACCACGCGCACAACTTCGTCGCCGTCGCGCAACTTGATGGCAATCCATCCCTCGCGACGCGATTTGTCGTACTCGCTGAACGCCGTCTTCTTCACGGTGCCGTTCGCTGTGGCAAAAACGAGAAACTTGTCCTCGGGGAAGTCGTCGGTGGCGATAATTGCCTGAATCGACTCGTTGGGCGCCAGATTCAGAAGGTTGACGATTGCCGTTCCCTTCGCCGTGCGTTCCTTCATCGGAATTTCGTGTCCGCGGAGTCGGAACACCCGGCCGCGGTTCGAGAAAAGAAGTAGGTACGCCAGCGATGTGGTGTGAATTATCTGATCAACGAAGTCTTCGTCTTTGAGTTTCGCTCCCTGCACTCCGCGACCACCGCGACCCTGGACTCGGAACGAAGCGGCGGCTACGGACTTGACGTAACCGGCTTGGGTCATCGTGATGACGATCTCTTCATCGTCAATCAGGTCTTCCACGCCGAGCTCACCCGGATCGTTCACGATGGCCGTCAGGCGGTCAGTGGCGAACTTGTCGCGGATTGCCGACATTTCGGTCGCAATGACCCCGCGCAACTTGGCGTCCGAGGCCAGAATCGACTGCAGCTCGGCGATCGTCTCACGGAGACGAGTCATTTCTTCTTCCAACTCGCTGCGACCCAGGCGCGTCAGACGACCAAGGGTCATGTCGAGAATGTGGTTGGCCTGTTCCTCTGAGAACTCGAAAGGTGCTGCCATGAGGGCGATGCGGGCCGCTGAACGGTCGTCCGATCCACGGATGGTGGCGATGACCTGGTCGAGCATGTCGATAGCACGAAGGAGGCCTTCGACGATGTGAGCTCGGGCTTCGGCCTTGCGCAAACGGAATTGGGTCCGGCGGGTAACCACCTCGACCTGGTGCGCGATGTAATGCGTCAGTACCTGGGCCAGATTCAACGTCCGTGGTACTCCGTCGACTAGGGCAAGGGTGTTTACGGCGAAGGTGGTCTGGAGGGCGGTGTTCTTAAACAGCTTGTTGAGCACCACATTGGCGTTGGCGTCGCGCTTGAGCTTTATAACCAGGCGGGACTGACGGCCTGCCGAGTCGTTCTGCATGGACGAAATCCCGTCCAGTTCGCCCGACTTCACCAACTCGAAGATCTTCTCCTCGACCGACTCCACCGAGACTTCGTAGGGGAACTCGGTGACGATAATCCTGGTGTCACGGTTGGTCTCTTCAATTTCCGCGATAGCGCGCATCTTGACCGAGCCACGACCCGTGCGATAGGCATCGAGGATTCCCTGTCGGCCGAGGATTTGGGCACCCGTTGGGAAGTCTGGACCCTTGACGAACTTCATGAGATCGTCGGGGCTGGCGTCGGGGTGCTCCAGGAGGTGCAGTGTGGCGTCAATAACTTCGCCGAGGTTGTGGGGCGGGATCTTCGTCGCCATACCCACGGCAATACCCTGCGACCCGTTGACCAAGAGGTTCGGGAATCGCGAGGGAAGCACCGTGGGTTGCTGCGTCGAGTTGTCGTAGTTGGGTTCGAAATCAACGGTTTCTTCGTCGATGGAATCGAGAAGTTCGAGCGCGAGCGGGGCCAGGCGGCACTCGGTGTAGCGCATAGCGGCCGCACCTTCGTCCGGACCGGTGCCGCCGAAGTTTCCGTGGCCACTCACGAGGGGGTGGCGCATAGAGAAGTCCTGCACCATGCGAACCAGGGCGTCGTAGATGGCGCCGTCACCGTGGGGGTGGTAGGTGCCCATCACTTCTCCGACAACCTTTGCGCACTTGGTGTGGGGCCGGTCAGGACGAAGACCTTGATCAAACATGGAATAAAGGATTCGACGGTGAACGGGCTTCAGGCCGTCGCGCACGTCCGGCAATGCGCGCGAAACGATGACCGACATTGAGTACTCCAGGAAGGAGCGTTCCATTTCGAGATTGATCTCGATGGGTTCGATGTAGCCGAGAACCTCTTCAACGGGTGGTGGGGTGTCGCCTCCCGAGCCCTTTGATTTGCGCGTAGCCATGTCGTCTCCTAAATGTCCAAGAAGCGGACGTCTTTGGCGTTCGTTTGGATGAAGTGACGGCGTTGGGGAACATCGTCACCCATGAGGATGGAGCACACTTCGTCCGCCAGCGCCGCCTGCTCCACGGTGATCTGCAATAACGCGCGCTTCGTGGGGTCCATCGTTGTGTCACGGAGCTCGTCAAAGTCCATCTCGCCGAGACCCTTCAAACGCTGGAAGTCGTGTTTGTGGTCCGGGTGCTCGGCCAGGAATGCGGCCTTCGCGGCATCGTCGCGCAGATAGATCTTCTCTTTGCCCACCAAGGTCGAGTACAGCGGGGGCTGTGCCACGTACACATGACCCGCGTTCACTAATTCCGTCATCTGACGGAAGAAGAACGTGAGCAGCAGTGTGCGAATGTGACTTCCGTCAACGTCAGCGTCGGCCAACAGAATAATCTTGTCGTACCGAATCTTGGTGACATCGAAGTCGGCCTCCACTCCAGCCCCGATGGCCGCAATCAGTGCCTGAATCTCGTTGTTCTTCAGAATCTTGTCGGTGCGGGCTTTTTCAACGTTGAGAATCTTGCCGCGAATCGGCAGAATCGCCTGATTCTTCGGGTTTCGAGCGTCTTTCGCCGAACCGCCGGCCGAGTTTCCTTCAACAATGAACAGTTCACACTCACGGGGATCATTGGACGAGCAGTCGACCAACTTGCCGGGAAGGCCTGCTCCGTCTAGCGCGTTCTTGCGTCGGGTGAGGTCGCGAGCCTGCCGCGCGGCGACGCGTGCGCGTGATGCTTGAACCGCCTTTACGACGATCTGATTTGCTTCACGGGGGTTCTCTTCGAGCCATTCCGCAAGCTTCTCGTTGGTGGCACGTTCCACCAGAGAGCGCATCGACACGTTGCCGAGCTTGCCCTTGGTCTGGCCTTCAAACTGAGGATCGGCCAAACGAACCGACACAATTGCGGTGAGGCCTTCGCGAATGTCCTCACCCTGGAGGTTGTCTTCCTTCTCCTTCAGGAGATTGCGCTTGCGGGCGTAACGGTTGAGGACGTTCGTGAGAGCCTTACGAAAACCCTCTTCGTGCATTCCGCCTTCGATGGTGGAGATTCCATTGGCGAACGAGTGAATGGACTCGTAGTAACCCGTATTCCACTGAAAAGCGATTTCGACTTCCTGCTTCTCCTCCGCCGATTCGTAGTAACCGACTTTGCGAAACAGCGATTCCTTCGAAGCGTTGAGGTGGCGTACGTAGTCGATGATTCCACCCGTGTACTTGAACGTTTCGGAAGCTTCACGACCCTTGCGCTCGTCGGTGAACCGGATCTCGAGACCCTTGTTAAGGAAGGCCATGATTTGGAGCCGCTCCGTCACCGTCTGGGCGCGGAAGTCAATTTCTTCAAAGATGGTGGGGTCGGGATAAAAGGTGACGGTGGTACCGGTGCGACCACGGGGCGCCTTCCCGGTCACCTTCATCTTCCCCTGCATTTTGCCGCCGTCTTTAAACACCAATTGGTGGCGATCCCCATTGCGATCT